>DYHQ01000105.1 GCA_020724065.1 Candidatus Puniceispirillum sp.
GCCTCATGATTTGGCATGTGGATACCACAGCATTCTCAATGGTGCAGCGGGGTGGTCGAAAGCGGCTCGACATTGAGGATGCCAGCGGTATGTGGAACTGGCAGTTTGAGCAGATCCCTGACACGGTTTTCGATCCTGGTGGTGGATGCTTTCCCAGCACCCATATCTTTTCTCGCAATACTGGCACCAATCTCGGCACAGAAAATCCTGTCTCGGGCGTGGACAGCATGGATGTCGCTTGGGTATCGGGCGGGGGCGAACTTACATCACCAACATATCCGAACAATGCGGAAGGTTCTGCAAATACGTTGTTCGGCGATGGAGACATATTTGGCCCTCACACGAATCCGAATAGCAACCTGTACAGCGGCAACAATCAGACTGTTCCCACAGGGATTGAGATTCAGGTAGTCCATGCAGACAGTGTATCGGGCTTCACCGTTGCTCATGTCATCATTGATGGATGGCATGGAACTATCACTACATCGGCGAATTGGTCCGACACAGTGGAGGTCACCGGCATGGTCGTTTTGGCCTCCGGCGCAACACTGACTATTCAGCCGGGCACAATTGTCCATTTTGTCGAGGGGGCTGGCTTGACGGTGTACGGTACTATCAATGTCGAAGGAACGGGATCGGAGCCTGTCGTTTTTCGGGCGGCAAGCCCGACGGAAATTTGGAACGGCATCCGAGTGGAAGCCGGCATGATCAACATGGAATAGGCTCAGATGTATAATACCCACAACTGGTGTGTGTTCACCAACAATCCCGCAGGACAGGATACGCCGGTGGTGCTCAAGAATTGCCACTTCAAAGGAAGTGCCCAGGGAGATGGTCTGCGACTTTGGGGCAGCCCAAGCCTGACACAGAAGGTAGAGAACTGCGTGGTGGATCTTGAAAATGTCCCCATCGGAGACGGCCTTTATCTCTACAACTGTTGTGTGGACTTCGATAGTGTGACTGTCAAGAATTGCTCCTATGTCAATTCCCACATCAAGAAAGTAACGGGGAGCTTTCTCTCGCTACTAACCTGATTAAAAACACATTCGCAAGTCATAATGTTGGAAAGTTCCTATTGAAAAGACTGCTCTTGATTTGCTGAAGAACGGCACGGGTCGGCCTCTTTGGGGACAGAGATCATTAGGAGGTGAAGAATGGGAATTCGGAAAGCATCTGTCGAAATGCTCTTTTTCTTGGGATTAGCAGTTGTGGCTCTCATGGCCCCGGCATATGCACAATACCGAATAGCGTACAGTCCGGTCGATTCGATCATCTATGCGCAATATCCAAGTCTGATACCATTTAGCCCGACCTATGTGCTTCTGCGCTTTCACGACGGAGGATCGCGGATAGATCGTCCTGAGGAGGAAGCCCCGGGTTTCATCTTAACGACTGATAATGTACCAGGACACATTTTTGTTCGGGACGATTTTGAGATGCCCTATGAGACTTATCAGACGATGGATTATGGAGAAACATGGATTTTGAATGAGACAATGCCGCAAGATGTTCTGCCAGAGGCAGGGATGCCCGGCGAGCATCCGGGACAAGGATTTCTTGTAGGAGGACCGTCCATAGACTTATGGTACATTTATTTCACATCAGATAGCTGGCGATCCTATGATTCCCTCCGAATGGTTCTATGCCCGGATTCCATTTCTTTCAAGAGTTTGTCCTACCAAGATGGCGTTGCTTACGGGGCGGGCTATGGCGGTCGGATATGTATCTCGTCAGATACGGGCCGCACATGGTCCCCCGGCCACCCAAATCCTGTGCCGATGACAACCGATGGACCGCTTCCTGGTGCCTTTGATGAGCTGTGGGGGTTGTCATGGACTCACTCGGTCTATATGCTTCGCGACACCGGGGGGACGGCCATTGACCCCGTGTTCGTATCCCACCCCCCGCCACGGCCGTATGGTTGGCACACGCATATCGTTCCCACCGACCATCCGGGAGAAGCATACATGTTTGCTGAGTGCGAAGAGTGGGCAGATAATGTTTACACCGAGATTATCGTGTATCACATTCGCGACTACGGTGCGCGAGTGGACTCTTCCTACTACAGGTTGACCAACTATCAGGTCGGGGGAGTTGTCGAGAGGCCGGCGGTACCGACAGAATTCTCGGTCGTCGCCTTCCCAAATCCTTTCAATGCAACCCTGACACTTCGCTGGGAGGGCCCGATGTACACTCCAACTCGGGTGAAGGTTACTGATTTGTTGGGGCGGTGTGTCTGGGCGTGGCAGGGATACTCGGATCATGTTCGGTGGGATGGGCATACCTCCACAGGAAAACCGCTGCCCAGCGGCTCTTACTGGGTAACCGTAGAAGCGAGACAAGATTTGTCAAAGTCATTGCGAATTCTACTTCTTCGCTAATATTCTCGCCCTGCTGTCTCGTAATTGATACCACAAGACTACATAACGGCATCGATTCATTCTCGATCGAAGGATTCATGGGAGGAGTTATGCGTTGCAGAATTTTGACAGTGCTTGTAACCCTGTCTGCCATGCGAATAGCCATGGCACAATCTTGGGTGAGTTTCCACAGTCCCGCACCCCAACCTCCAAGTATCGATCTTTTGGAGTCCGACGACCAGCATGTCAAATACCGAATCATAGTTCCCGGCATGTGGGTGCGGAGTGTGGCACAGCGTAGCATCACTTACCAAATGCTTGAGCTGGACAATAACACAAAAGATGAACAGCTTGGTCTTCCGTCTCTACCGCGCGTTTCAACAAATATAGCTCTGCCGCAAGGGGCTACATTGGAGGTTACGGTTGTGGAGGGGCGGACGCTCTATTTCTCGAGGTACCGAGTCGCTCCCGTACCCGAGGTCACAATAACCTACGACAATGGCATAGCCCAGTTCACCGAGACCTACACGGAGGACCCGGTCATATATGGGATGTCCACATATTACCCCGAAAATCTCCGAAGCGAGAGGGAGCGCGGAGTCTTTGTCACACAGGAAGTTGGTGGTGTCAATGTGTACCCTATCCGCTTTAATCCCGTAGAAGGAAAACTTGCGGTCACTGACACCCTCACAGTTACAGTTGAGTTTCAAGACGGGGCAGGGCCTGCCACGCAGAATCTCGGGATCTTCAACGAGGCGACCCGTGGGGTGCTCATCAACTGCTCGCTTCCGGGTGAACCATTTCATCAACCGAGTAACGGGAGTGTTACATGGGTAGATGCCGTAGAGACTTCAATAGACTGTGACTACCTGATTATAATTCCAGACTCGGCATGGACAAACCTCCCCCGAAACAACGGATTTGTCGAAAAAGGCAAACGCGATTTTCAAATCTTGGGCAAGGTCATCGGCCTGATGCGAAAGATTTGATTCCTCTTTTTTCTTTCCGGCGAAGATTTCTCTTGACTTTTGGCGAAGGGTTGCTTATACTATGTTGTAGATTTTGGCTGGCTTGGATTGGGAATGGGGAAATCATGATGGGGGAGTCTTTTGCTGATCGTTTGAACGGTGGCAACGGATTCGCTTTTTTGGTTTGTGTAAATTGAGGTTACTTCGGGAAAGGTGGCCAGTGAAATGGTGGGAAAAGTAGCCCTCAATCTTGCTAGGCAAGCAAGTAACAATATTCTCTTTTCGGGGGTGGTGCTCTTCTCTACTCTATTCCTCGTTAATCTCTCTCTTGCCCAAGCTCCGGATACGCTGTGGACTCGGTTGCTGGGGGGTGCGGGGGTGGATTACGCATTTGATTTCTGTCTGAGCCGTGATGGTGACATTGTGATAGTTGGCTATGAGCACAGCATCGCTCCGAACGGCCAAACTTACATCCTAAGGCTTGCCTTAAATGGGGATACTGTCTGGTGCCAGTATTACGGTTACCACATCGGCATGTACCCCACGGCAATCATAGCTGGCGACGATGACTGTTTCTTTGTTACGGGGTCGGCCGGCGGGGCCACAACCATAAAATTCAGTTCAATAGGCGACACCGTCTGGGTACGGAGGTTCCTCCCTCCAGATGATGCGGACTTGGATCCTCACAAGCTTTGTCGATCACGGGAAGGGGGATGCACTGTAGTGTGTCGGCGCTTCGATGCCGCGTATGGAACTCCACGGATAGGATTGCTTCGCTATGGCGATGAAGGGCAATTGCTGTGGTACCGTTGCTACACCAAGTCGGAGTTCGATTTTCCGTGTGGTATTCAGCAAACTGCGGACGGAGGGTATCTCGTCGTGTCCAGCACCTATGACGATACGGTCAACTCCACCCAAATCTATTTGCTTCGCGTCAATGCCGAAGGAGACAGCCTCTGGGCACGCAGCATCGGAGGCGTGGACGCAGAAAGTCCACAAGGAGCCAGTCCAATTTCGGACGGCGGGATGGTGATCGCCGGCTCTTATTACCACCGCGAAGACACGATGTTCATGGCTGATGCCTTTGCTGCTCGAGTGGATTCATTCGGGCGGCTCGCGTGGTTGTGCGTGTTCGGCGGTCCTATGTACGATCAGTTTTTCGCCGCCGAAGAGACCCGAGATGGTGGGTTTATTTGCGCAGGCGACAACAGCAGTGATTTTCCAGGAAGTGCCATCTGGCTCGTGAAGGTTTCTGGCCAGGGCAGTCTGATTTGGAATCGTGGATATACACCTCAGAGTTCAGCATACTCCATTCATCAAGGACAGGACGGAAGTTATGTCGCGGTGGGCTCAGGCGGCGGGCCGGTGGATCCGAATGGGGTTGTCTTTCGGACCGCTGCAGAAGCATGGGTCCCCCCAAGAAATGCTCCGGGGATCACATCATTCTCGCTCCGCCAGAATTACCCAAATCCATTCAACTCGAAAACGACAATCTGCTATGATCTGCCAAAGGCTGGTACGGTCACCGTGAGTGTCTTTGATCTACTGGGAAATCGCGTGCGGACCCTGTACAATGGGTATGTTGCAGCCGGTACCCAGACGCTTAGCTTGGATGCATCCCGCCTACCCTCTGGAGTCTACCTCTGCCGCCTACAATTCGGTGACCAAGAGGATGTAACGAAAATGGTACTCGTCAGGTGAGATGCAAAATCCAGGCATCTTGCCAGAAAAACGACAACGCACAAAAGTCTCAAGGTTTTTCATTCCTGGGTTGAAAGGAGCTCCGAACATGAAGATGCAAAATGCCTATAACCCGAGTCGCTGCTTACCAGTGGGACTTCCAAGTTATCTCATAATTTTAGCAGTGGTCATTGTATTCATCTCGATGACAAGCTATGGTCCGTTGTGCTGGGCGGAGGCACAATACTTCGAGGGATCTGTCCTCGTTCGTTTTGTATCCGACTCCACCCTGGCGCAGGCGCAGGCTTCCGTAGATCCGGCGAAGTATGTCGTTAGGTATGCAATTTCTGAGGAGCTGCATCTCTTTCAGGTTGATTTGGTGTCTCCTTGGACGGTAGCAGACGCTCTATATGATCTCAAGAATAATCCGAAGGTAGACTATGTCCAATCTTTTTACATTGGCCAGCCGGACCGTCATCCTCACGACGACGAAAATCTTTACGGGAATCAATGGCAGTGGCAAACCATCGCCGCCGAGGCAGCTTGGAATGCATCAGTTGGGGGCTATTCGTTTGACTATGATACCCTCGTGATCGCTGTTATTGATGTGTCCTTTCAGCACGACCACCCGGATCTGATCGATAATCGATGGGAAAACTGGCACGAAATTGTCAACGGCGTCAATGGACTGGATGAGGATGGGGCTGGCTATCCAGACGACTTCTATGGGTGGGATCCCACAAGCACACCGCCCAACATTCGTCCACAATATGCAGGTCACTATCATGGAACCGAGGTTGCAGGATATGCAGGTGAGGTGGGGAACAACGGCCTCCAGGGAACAGGGGCAAACTGGAAGATCAAGATGCTGTATGTGGTCGGCTGTTGCGAGCAGCCGAATTATGCTCTCACTTGGTTGGCTTATGAATATGTAAGAAAAACGAAAAGGCGATGGTTGGACACCGGTGGAGAAATGGGAGCCAATATCGTAGTGGCGACACAAAGCTTCAGTTTTCCCGACGTTGAATGCAGTCAAATGCCGGCCTACCAGCAGTATTTTGACTCACTCAAGAACATGGGGGTGCTGTGTATCACATCCTGCACGAATCAACCTTGGAACATAGATGGTGGTGTGCATCCGGTAACACCTCCCCGTTGCACGGCCGAGAATCTTATCGCGGTTACAGCAACAAACAGCAGCGATTGGAAGGCCGATTTTGCTCCCTGGGGACCTATTTCGATAGATTTGGGAGCTCCGGGGAAAGATGTCTGGGGCACTGCCAGGAATGGGACTTTCACGGTCGGATCAGGTACATCCTATGCTACCCCCCAGGTTGCTGGCGCGGTGGCGTTATTGCATTCAGTCCCGAATCCGGCTTTCTACCTCTGGCGGCAACGAGATCGAGTGCAGTCAGCGCTGTGGCTAAGGAGCGTTATCCTAACCTCGGTTTACCCACGTCCCGGTTGGCAAGACACTACAGCATCCGGAGGTCGGTTGCAGCTTGACGCGGCTGTCAACCAGGTATGCGACTACTACGAGCCAGCCCCCCATACGCTGAATACGAACACCCCGCTTGCTTCTGAGCCGTCCAGCAGCTACAACTACGTGGTTTCTTCTCAAGGTAAACATGCAGTCTATATGGACCGAGGGTACATAGTCTATGCGTGGAGCCCCGACGGCACATGGAATGACACCAAGTTCCACCGCCTTTCCACTAGCAATTACCCGAGCGAGCAGCCATGCATAGAAATGCACGATGGTGGCGCTCAAGGTCCCACTTATATCTACATGGCCTGGAAGGGTGGCCCGCGAGGCATCAGCGCTCTAATCCACCAGATCACTGTCGGAGGCGGAGGTGTCCTACATAATCTATGGAGCCGCCCCGATATTTCAGCGCCGACTGGTCAAGGCATGGCTATTACTGGCCCGGCATTTGCTCAGTGTGATGGCAACAACTATCCTTGGCTTTTTTATGGAATTGCTGGGGGGACCGAGCGCGGCGTTCATTGGTGGATTTCGACGGACCTGCAGGGATTCAGTGAATGGACCCACGGGGTCATTCCGGGATCCGAATCCCACGATGTCAATTCTATCGCCGTGCACATGCTTGAAAGCACCAATCATCCCCATGTCGTGTGGTCAACTGGTTCTGCGATTTACCATGCGGAGGGACAAAGACAGACGAACGAAACTATAATCTGGTATCCAATTCACTGCATCTCGACGGGTGCAGCTGGTACAGAACTTGTTAATGTAACCATTGCCCACTCGCCAAGTATCCAAGGAGTGATCGCAGCCTGGCAGGCGACAGTGTCAACCGGCCAGCCGCCACTTCACAACATCTTGTGGGTGAAAGGTCAGTTGGATCCGGGCACAAATCTTGTCAATTGGCTGCTCCCAGCGTTAGAGTTCCCTCGTGATTCCTGTCTGCATCGGCGTCGCCCCAGCTTGCGCTCATTCTATGATAGCTTTGTTCACGTCATAGCGGGTCGTTGTCGCATCGCCTTAGCATATGAACAGAGCTACGGCGCCGAGGGGCGTCCGATGATTTTAGTGCATGGGTTAAGAGTATACGAGTCCTCCCCCACGAATCCTACGTATTGGCGCTTCTTGCCAGGTCTAACTCTCGCTCCGGGTCAGTCGCCCTCGATGTACACACATGGACCTAACGATGATGACGGGTACCGACTCCTCTATACTCACGGTTACCTCTTCGGGATTTACCCCATCCGAACTGATGCTGTCCAGCTGACATATGATGTTCCGCCTCCCCCTCGTCCTCGCCGCAACATAACTGACTGTATAGAAGGCGAGGATACCCTTTACGTGCCGTTATCACTCGCGTACACAATTGCCGTCAAGGAAAACGGTATACTTCATATTCGCATTCTGCCAATAGAATGCCAGGTGAACCCTATCCTCCAGTTTGATGTCGAAGCGGGCATCGTCGTAGAACCGGGTGGAAGATTAGATATTCAGGGCACTTCAGCAAGGGCCATCATCCTCAAGGCTTACGACAGCACGCAGGTGTGGGACGGTATCTATGTGAATGGCGGTATTCTGAATATGGAATGGGCTCAGATGTATAATACTCACAACTGGTGCGTGTTCACAAACAATCCCGCGGGGCAGGATACGCCGGTGGTGCTCAAGAATTGCTACTTCAAAGGAAGCGCGCAAGGAGATGGTCTGCGGCTTTGGGGCAGCCCGAGCCTTACGCAGAAGGTGGAAAACTGCGTGATTGACCTTGATAATGTCC
>DYHQ01000011.1 GCA_020724065.1 Candidatus Puniceispirillum sp.
TGGCCGAAAAAAAGAAGGATGCTTTCCCATGATTCTATAGATCCGCGTGCACCCCTTCTGTTGAAAGTAGCGGGAGGACAGGAGCGGGAGCGGCGGGACCAGCATTTAAGCAGGCATATTGAAATAAGGCATTTCATGTCTAAGTTATCCCACGCACAGAAGGTCCAAGTGTTGGTCAAGAATTGGATGTAATTTCTTGAGCGAAGCGGGCCACGGCCCGCCCATAGTAGGCAAACGATTAGGAGGATGAACTATGCGAAGTCTTATGTATGTTTTCCAAACGATTACACACACAGAGGCCAGAGGAAAAGTCCTTTTTATTCTGGCCTTTTTGCTGAGCACATCTGTCGCGTCGGCGCAGTGTGACTGGATGGTAAGACCTGATGGCACAGGCGATTTCCCAACCATTCAGGCTGCGATTAACTCGGGATTGGTTCAGGAAGGGGATGTCATATGCTTGACCGATGGAAAGTTCACCGGAGCCGGAAATCGAGACATTGACTACGGCGGCCGAGCCATCACTATTCGTTCAGAAAGCGGAAATCCTGAATCATGCATCATTGATTGCGAAGGAACCATAATAGATCCGCACCGCGGATTCGTTTTCCTCTCAGGAGAAACCGGAACATCGGTGCTAAGGGATGTTACTGTAACACATGGACTGGCGAATTCTGGCGGTGCTGTACTCTGTGATCTATCATCACCGTCGTTTGTCAATTGCATTTTTGAAGCCAATTCAGCTACTTTCACCGGTGGTGCCGTGTATTGCACGCACTCCTCCCCGACCTTCATAGACTGCAAAATTTGGGAGAACGCTTCGGGTCTTGACGGCGGCGGGGTATACTGCATGAATGAATCCCTGCCCGGTTTCACGAATTGCATTATCCGGCATAACACAGCTATAGACTTCGGGATAGAAAATTCTGGCGGCGGGATTTTTCTCTTTGGTTCTTCACCTACCTTCACGGATTGCCACATTGATAGTAATTCGACGGATGATTTCGGTGGTGGGGTAGCGTGCAATTTTTCTTCAGGCAGCTTCGATGGCTGTACAATTGCCGACAACTCAGCGGGTAACGGAGGTGGAGTACTTAGTGAAGGGGAAGATGAAACGGAATTCTCGGACTGCTTCATTCGTCGCAATTCAGCCACGGATGGGGGCGGGGTGTATTGTCGCTTTGATGGACGGCCGTCCTTTACACTTTGTCAGATTGACAGTAATTCTGCAATGGGTGATGGCGATGGAATAGCCGCCGTCATTGCTGCGCTACGATTCGCCGATTGCCACATTGACAGCAACTCGGCAGGTGATGAGGGCGGCGGAATTTACACTAATTATGCTACGCCGCCATCCCTAATATCGGGGACCTTCATTAATAGCAATACGGCCGGCATGAATGGTGGAGGTGTTTTTTTCGACTACTCTTCGCCGGACTTTGCTTCAAGCCATATCGAAGGCAACTCAGCGGTCAATGGTGGTGGAGTATACTGTATCAATGATTCTCCTGATTTTTCACCCAGTTTCAATAGTGCACAATCAACCGCAATGCAGTAACAGCGGGGTGTGGCGGCGGCGTGTTTTGCAGTGTTTCTTCCCCGAATTTTTCGTTAGGTTGCCACATTGACAACAATTCGGCGAGCGAAAGCGGTGGCGGATTGTATTCCACTGGCTCTTCGCCGCATTTCTCGTGGGGTTGCCACATAGACAGCAATTCGGCAGGTTGGAACGGCGGCGGAATATACGGCGAGTTTGGAGACCCGTCCTTCTCACTGGGTTGTTTCATGAATGGCAACATAGCTGGAATGTGCGGCGGCGGAGCGTTTTTGCTTGAGACTGGCTCAATGGGAATCTCCTTCGGGAATTCCGTTGTCGAAGGCAATCCGGCAGGTGATGATGGCGGTGGAGTATATTTCATCAATTCATTGACGCACTTCTTGGAAGTCACGATTTCAGGCAACGCATCTGAAGGCGATGGTGGAGGCATCTACTGTGACAATGCTTCGCCGAGCTTCGAGGGGATTTGCCACATTGACGACAATAGAGCAAATTCCCGCGGCGGCGGTATTTATTGCACAGCCAATTCCTCGCCAACCTTCTCCTCATACATGGCCGGCCATGTTGAAACCAACTCCGCAGTATTCGGCGGCGGTGGAGTGTTTTGCGACAACTCTTCTCCGGTATTCAGCGATTATCAGATTAAGCACAATACGGCGACGAGCCCGTCGAGCAGCGGCGGCGGGCTCTATTGCACGAATAGCTCTTCGCCCCAGTTCACAGAGTGCAACATTGATAGCAACTCGGCAGACGATTACGGCGGCGGGATATTCTGCCAGGTGAATTCCTCGCCGACTTTCACCAGGTGCGCCATTCGTGGCAACTCGGTAGATGAGAGCGGCGGCGGGGTAGGTTGCTTAGCCAGTACTTCATCTGACTTCACGAGTTGCATTATCAGCGGCAACTCGGCAGGTGATAAGGGTGGTGGCGGGGTGTACTGCAACTCTGCCACAACGACCTTCAATAGCACGATTATCGCCTATTCCGAGGGCTCAGGAATCTACTTCAAGAGCTCTTCGACCGCTCAGGTTGGCTATTGCGACTTCTACGGCAACACCGGTGGGGACATTGCCTTTTACAACGATGACGAAGCGAATGGCCTGCCCGATATTGGTGATATGAACTTCTTCAACATCAACGGTGATCCATGCGATACCTATAGCAATATCCTCGGCAATCCGTGGTTTGAGGATGAAGATGGGTGATTTCCACTTGCAGGATTTCAGCCGCTGCATCCGCGCAGCCGATCCCGCTCCCCCGTTTCCTGATGATCTTGAAGGCATTTCACGCCCGCAACCGCCCCCGCCGGGATGCACTTTAGCGGATATTGGAGCTTATGAAAACGAGCATTGCACCCCTTTGATTCCTATTCCGACTCTGGTTATTCGACCTGGTTGGCCTTTGGGAGGACGGAGTACAAATGTCGTTCTATATTGGACGAAGGTTGATACATCCTATAGCTATACCATCTACGGTTCCTCCGAACCCTTTATCGCGGGAGATTCACTCGACACGGTATCTGATACCACCTGGACGGACACGAATGTTTCCAGCCGTCCATCGCCATACTTCTACTATGTGACAACTGTGGAGTAGCTTGGAGGAGGCGATACGGCCGTATGAAACATACACCCTATTGATTCTGAGAATCCGGGCTCTGTCTCGGGTTTTCTCTCCGTGGCGCTAATTGACTATCGCCCTCTCAAGGTCTTTGCTTGGACCGTTCTCTGCAAATGCTGTCCGAACTCTCAAAAAGCGCTCTGGTGGTGTCGCCCACGAATCCGGCTCGGTAGAATGAGTCACGGGGACTTCAGATAGGGTGTGAACACTCGAACAGAAAAACATGGACGATTGGGCTATTTGATTTGTTTTCAAAAAATTGTATACTTTTAATTATGGCGATTCTCAAGAGCAAGCTGTTATTCAAGGGGCTAAAGCCGCTTGTTAACTCGATTGTGAACAAGGGGTTTCAACCCCTTGGATAACGCCGTAATATCAACTTGCTTTTGGGAATGGCTGTAGGAAAATGGCGGAGCTGGCGGACGCGCAAGATTTAGAATGTGGCGACCGAAAGAAAGGTCGAGAATTCAACTCCCCACATCGGCAAAGAATGCTTTCAGAGAATTCAACAGATTCGCGCAAACCATTTCTCCTGAAAATAGCGGGAGGACAGGAGCGGGAACGGCTGGACCGGTACTTGACGCATGTGTTGCCGCAGATTTCAAGGCATAAGGTGCAGGAGCTTCTCGAAGCGGGGCTGATTACGGTCAATGAGCGCGTCCCGAAGAAAAGCCACAAGGTCTCGCCTGGCGAGACGATTGCCATCTATTTCCGCGATCAGACCCCGCAGGAAATTCGGCCCGAGGCGATTCCGCTCGATATAGCCTATGAAGATGAGCATTTGCTTGTCGTGAATAAGCCCGCCGGAATGGTCGTGCATCCGGCGCATGGCCATTTTGAGGGCACGCTGGTCAATGCGCTGCTGCATCATTTGGGGCGCCACGACGCAGGGACGACGATTCGTCCGGGGATTGTGCATCGCCTCGATAAGGGAACATCGGGCCTCTTAGTGGTTGCCAAGAGCGAGCTTGTTCATCGGCAACTCACGGAGCAGTTCAGCCGCCGCACGGTCGAGCGCGAATATGACGCCCTCGTGTGGGGACGATTCAAAGAAAACGAAGGGGCAATCGAAGCGCCCTTGGGACGACATCCGGGAGACCGCAAACGCTTCAGCGTCGTTCGCGGCGGCAAGACTGCCCTAACGCGCTATGTCGTGCGAGAGACCTTTGATTTGTGCACTTTGCTGAAGCTGCGGCTTGGAACGGGGCGCACACATCAAATAAGGGTGCATCTCTCGCACATTCATCATCCGGTCTTTGGCGACCCGGACTACGGTGGGCGAACCAAACGCTTGGGAGGGTTGCACGGAGAACGGCGCCAGCTAATGGAACGGCTGCTTGAACGACTCGACCACCCTGCCCTGCATGCTCGGACTTTGGGATTCGTGCATCCGGTACTGGGGACGGCTGTGATGTTTGAAACGACACTGCCAAACGAGTTCTGTAAAGTATTGGAAATGCTGCGGTCACGAGGTTACAAAGAGCTTGACAATTAAGGAAATAAGATGTATATTTAAAATTCGGTTTTGATTGCCACTTTAAGCGAGTGCTGAAAACATGCTAAAATCCATTCCCTTCCGGATTATTGTGATCGTGGCTCTGCTGATTATTGGAGCGATTTACCTCCGCCCTACCCTGCGCTACGAGCAGCTTTCCAAGGAAGAAACGCAGAAGCTTCATGAGCTTTCCGCCCTGACGAACATTCCCCTCTCTACGCTGGGCATTGACATCTATCGCGACGATGTGGACCTTAAAGGGGAAGTAGAAGAATCCGACATTGATGAGGTCAAGAAAGCTCAGGCGCGTGAGTTGATTGATTACTTGCGCGGGCCTTTCCGAGAGAAAATCAAGTACCATCGCGCTCAGGCGATTAAGCGGGGTCTCGATCTTCAAGGCGGGATGTATCTTGTGTTGGAAGTGGATGTGGTCAAGCTCGTGGAGAACACGGCGAGAAACAAAGACGAGCGATGTGAAGCGATTCTGGCCGAGCTTCGTGAGAGAGCGCACGAGGGCAATGTGAACATTTTGGAGATATTGCAGGAGATTTGCCGGCGAAGGAATATCCCTCTTTCGACCTACTGGGGTGAAGCAGGTCAGACGGATGAGTCTATCCTCAAGGATCTTCAAACATCCGGCGAGGATGCCATTGACCGCTCTCTTGAGATTTTGCGCAACCGCATTGACCAGTTCGGAGTCTCAGAGCCGACCATCACCAAAATGGGGTCGCGGCGCATTGCCATTGAGCTGCCGGGAGTCAAGGATCCAGCGCGAGCGAGAGAGCTGATCGGCCGAACCGCCCTTCTCGAATTCAAGCTGCTTATCGAGCCCGAACGCACTCAAGAAGTGCTGCTTAAGATTGACAACATTGTCAAAGCGAGCATGGGAATTGACACAACGACGGCTCCGACTGATAGCGCTGCCCTTGCGCAGGCCAAGGTGGATACCACGGTTGCTGACACGGCCAAAACGGACACCGGGGCGGCAGCGATCAAAGCTGAAGAACTTTTTACCGAGGCCGGCACGAAAACAGAAGAAGTGGACAGCGCCACCCTTCAGCATCCCTTCCTCAGCCTTCTCTTGGGTGGGCGAGGTGACATTATTGTACCTGCCAAGAATAAGTCGAAGGTGAGCCGCTACATCGCTTCTCGCGAGATTCGGAGAGCGTTGCCATCGGATGTGCAGTTCTTGTGGTCCAACGCCGCCGAACAACGCACGAAGACGGAGGAATCCTATTGGACGCTCTACCTTGTCAAGAAAGAGGCCGAGCAGACAGGTGCGACCTTGGCGGACGCGCGCTCGACGATTGGATCCGGTTACGAACCTGACCAAGCAGGCAAGCCGATTGTGGAAATGGAAATGACTCGCCCAGGGGCACGCATTTTCTCGCGTGTCACGGGTGCGAATGTTGGGAAACGCCTTTCGATTGTGCTCGACGATAAGATACACAGCGCGCCACAAATCCGAGGCAAGATCCCAGGCGGAAACGCGGTCATCACGGGAATGCGCGACATGGAGGAAGCCCGCGACTTGGCGATTGTTTTGCGTGCCGGTGCGCTTCCCGCGCCGGTGCAGGTGATCGAGGAACGCAGCGTCGGGCCTTCCCTCGGTCGCGATTCGGTTGAAGCGGGCCAGCTTTGTCTGATCCTCTCGTTTTCCGCCGTCATTCTGTTCATGATTTGGTATTATCGTGCTTCAGGGATTATCGCCGACCTGGCGATGATTTTCAATGTGTTTCTGCTGATGGCGGCCCTGGCACTTTTCCAATTCACGCTGACCATGCCCGGCATTGCAGGTATCATTTTGACCATTGGGTTGGCGGTGGATGCGAATGTGCTTATTTTTGAGAGAATTCGAGAAGAATTGCGCCTGGGCAAGACGGTGCGCGCGGCTATTGACACGGGATTTGATCGGGCACTACTCACCATTATTGATTCCAATACAACCACGGCGATTGCCGGTGTCGTTCTGCTGATTTACGGCACGGGTGCGATCAAAGGATTCGCGCTCACGCTGACGGTCGGCATCATTATCAACATGTTCACGGCGATCTTCCTGACACGGCTAATCTACAACATCGCCACCCATAAACGACAACTGAAAACACTGAGTGTCTAATGCCACAATTCTTTGCTAACGCCCATTATAAGTTCGTTGCCTATCGGTGGCGAACCGTTACGATTTCCGGAATTATCATCTTGGTAGGATTGGTCACGATGGCTATCCGCGGGCCGAATTGGTCGGTGGATTTTCGAGGTGGAATGGATATTCAGGTGCGCTTCGCGCAACCACTCAGTGATGGGCAGGTTCGCTCGGCCCTGGCGGATATGAATGTGGGGGAAGTCAAGACAATTTCCGGGCTGGGGCAAAAAGAGGACATCCTCATCCGCTTGAAAGTCACGGAGAACAGCGAGGAGACGCAGAGACTCGTTCGGCAGAAGCTGGAATCTTCGTTTCCCGAGAATTCCATGGAGATTCGCAATGTGGCGGTAGTCGGACCTAAAGTCGGCCGCGATCTCCGAAGATCCGCCCTCCTGTCAGGAATTCTGGCCGTGATCATGCTGCTGATCTACATCTCATGGCGATTCAAGTTCGAGTTTGCCATCGGGGGCATTATTGCACTGGTGCATAATGTCGGGGTGACGATGGCCTTTCTGGTCTTCTTCAATTATGAGCTGTCGCTCTCAGTGCTTGCGGCTTTTCTTACCTTGATCGGCTATTCAATCAATGATACCATTGTCGTCTTTGACCGAATCCGAGAGAACATGAAGAAGCGGCGTGCTCTGAGTCTTCGGGACATCATGGACCTCAGCATCAATGAGACTTTGTCGCGGTCCGTGATCACCTCGGTCACAGTGTTTCTCACGGTTCTGGTTCTCTTTGTCTTCGGAGGGGATGTGCTGCGAGGATTCAGCTTCGTGATGTTGGTGGGAGTGATTGCATCGGCCTGTGCGACGGTGTTTGTTTCGGCACCCATTGTCGTCGAATGGGCAGAGAAACGGATGGTGAAAGGCAGGAAACCGCGGTAAGCTTCGCGGTCTTGCGGGCAAGCAGGGAAAAAACCCCGAGCGGCTCGGGGTTTTCTTGTTGACAGTGGAGGATTGCGCATGAAGGAGGCAATCGTGACGGAAGCTCTCGCGTCCGGCGTCACCCAGAGACTACCGACGGTTATCTGGGAAGGTGATCCATGGTTTCAGACCCGCATCCCACTTAGCGGCGAACGGACGTGCAAGTGCAGCAAGAATCATATCAATTGTTTGCCAGCCAAGGAGTGGCTGAAGAGTCAATTGGGAGTATGGCAGTTCTCTTATGAAGGCAGAGATATTCGGGACAAACGAATCCATCCCGCAACTTTTCCAATTTCGCTGGCCAAGCAAGTCATAAGGCTATTCACCCACGAGGGTGAATTCGTCCTTGACCCGTTCGTAGGTAGCGGAACAACATTGGTGGCGGCGCAGGATCTGAACAGGAACGCTGGAGGCTTCGATCTGCATAGAAGATACATCGAGCTTTGCGGAAAGAGACTACTTGACAACGCTACTATTTTTGCGGACAGCACGCAGATTGCGGTCCATGATGATGCCAGAAATATCCCACTCTATCTCCGTCCCGCAACGGTGTCGTTAATCTGGACCTCTCCACCCTACGCCAATCTTCTCAATCGAGAGCGGAGGAATAAATCCCGGCGCCATCGAGACAATGAGCAACTTGGAAGGATAGAACAATACTCGCAGGATTCACGAGACCTTGGGACTATGGCTTTGGAGGAATATACCACAGCCATGGGAGACATATTCGAGAACCTCCTACCGCTCTTGAAAAGCAAGGGACACTGCGTAATCAATGTGCCTGATATGTGGTGGGAGAACGAAAGGATCACAATTCATGTCTCGCTGATAATGGAACTGCGAAAACGGGGCTATGAACTGAGAAACATCATTATCTGGGACAGGACGAACATCGTGAATCAGATAGGCATATTTGGCTGGCCAAGTAATTACATCACGATGGGCGTCACTTTTGAGTACCTGTTGGATTTTTGGCGGCCGGCTTGAATCCACGATGGCAGAAAGATTGAATATCCTCTCTAAAAGTGACTTGATAGGACTACTGAGAGAGATCAATCGCAGGGGATGGATCCCAAACGCCAGACCAGGAAATGTCGGTGGCGTGGGAAACACACTCGAAGACCTTTTGGGTATTGAGGAAAACAACCTGCCCATTCCGAACGCTGCTGAATGGGAACTCAAATGCCAGCGACGTGCCTCTTCTTCTCTTACGACTCTGTTTCACATGGAGCCGTCTCCCCGGGCACTCCGGTTTGTACCCAGAATACTGCTTCCTAAGTACGGGTGGGGTCACGCAGAAGCTGGAACCAGATATCCCAAAGATGAAATGAGTTTTAGACAGACAATAAATGCGATTGCCACAACAGACAGAGGTTTCGGGCTCTTTGTAAACCGTGATGAGCAGAAGGTCGTGGTATCATTTGATTCAGGCAGTGCTGGTCAACGACACAGCGAATGGTTGGAATCAGTCAGAGTGCGCACAGGACTTGGCGAGATAGATCCGCAGCCTTATTGGGGATTCATAGATCTCTCTCACAAAGCAGGATCAAAGTTGGTCAACTGCTTCTATGTGCTAGCGGATACAAAAAAGGAGAGAGGTCAGGAGTTTTTTCATTATGCGGAAATCGCTATGCTGGAGACCTTCTCCTTTCAAAAGTTCATTGCGACAATTGAGAAAGGCGACATACTTGTTGACTTTGATGCTAGGACGGGACATAATCATGGAACGAAATTCAGACTGCGCCAGAATAGACTGCCGGACATCTACGAACATATTACTGAGATTACCTGAAGAACAAGGTTAGTGTTCATGTCGGTCACGATTCTTGTTGGGGCGCAATGGGGGGATGAGGGCAAGGGAAAGGTCGTGCATTTCCTGAGCCGAGACGCCGATATTGTGGCACGCTATCAAGGTGGCGCCAATGCAGGGCATACGGTTGTTGCGAATGGGTGCACTTTCGTGCTGCACCTTCTGCCTGTTGGTGCACTCTGGCCGCATGTCATCTGTGTTATCGGAGCCGGCGTGGTGGTTGATCCGAGCGCCCTCATTGACGAAATCGAGCAGCTCGAGAAAGCGGGATTCGACATTTCAGGACGACTGTTCATCAGCCATCAGGCGCACCTGATTATGCCCTACCACAAACTCTTGGACCGCATGGCCGAAGAGAAAAGCCCGCGCGAAAAAATCGGCACGACCGGCCGAGGCATCGGACCAGCTTATGTGGACAAAGTGGCACGGACAGGCATCCGCATTGTGGACTTGCTGAACCACGACATTCTTCGCGCCAAGCTGCGGCGAAACATTGAAGAGAAGAATCTCGTTCTCTCGCGCATCTACGAAACGGAACAGCTCGATGAAGACCAGATCATTCAGGAATATCTTGAATTCGACAAGCGAATTGATCCGTATGTCAAGGATGTGTCCGTTTTCCTGACCGACGCGATTCAAGAGGGGAAGAAGATACTTCTGGAAGGGGCACAAGGAACGCTCTTGGATATTGACGCTGGAACTTACCCCTTCGTCACTTCGTCAAATCCGACGGCGGGCGGCGCATTGACAGGATTGGGCATTGGGCCGCGCTGTGTGGAGCAGGTTGTTGGGGTGTTGAAGGCTTACACAACGCGCGTGGGCCATGGACCATTTCCGACGGAGCTACCGGGCGAACTGGGCGTGCGGCTGCGTGAGACGGGAACCGAGTATGGAGCAACGACAGGGCGACCGCGGCGATGTGGATGGTTTGACGCGGTCGTCGCACGATACAGCGCCCGCGTCAATGGCGTGGACACCTGGGCGATTACGAAGCTCGATGTGCTGACTGGAATTGATCCACTGAAAGTGTGTGTCACGTACGAAGATGGACGGCGCACCTATCGCAACTTCCCCGCCGTGCCACACATTCTTGAAGGGTGCCGACCGGTCTATGAGGAGTTGCCCGGCTGGAGCGAGAATATTCAGGGCGCACGGCGTTGGGATGCTCTTCCACTCAATGCGCAGAACTACTTGCGTTTCATTGAGGAATTGTCGGGTGTGCCGGTCGGTATCATTTCCATTGGGCCGGATCACGACATGACGATAGTACGGGATTGGGGGTGAAAATCGTATGATAGAGACCCATTTCCACCGACCTACTCGAGGGGGAAGAATTCCTTCCTGTGGGACATTCAACGATTTTGGAGCCTGCGAGGACTTTGTGAGTGTCTTGCATTTCGCGGGAGGATTTTGCAGATTGCATAGAGAGGGGGCGTAGCTCAGTCGGTAGAGCACCGCCCTTTTAAGGCGGGTGTCCCGGGTTCGATTCCCGGCGCCCTCACAAAAGACCCTTCGGTAGCCCGAGGGTCTTTTTCATTCTGCGTTGGTGGTAGATGGGCATACCGTTTGCCCTCAGCTTGTGCATGCAAGTTCCGGATATTCGACCCTTAGTTACGCTGAATGAAGGGGCACGTTTTCATCCCGCGCCAGTGGCGACCCTGCGCTCGGATCTGGGAGCGGACTTCGATCTCTATTTGGGTGTCAAAGTGCCCGGTGGGCGCAGGTATGTTCTTTACAAATCCCGAGAGTACGATCTAACCAAGGAACGGCGGCGATATCTTATCGAGCAGGGATTCACGACGCTCTATATCACCGAGGAAGATCTTCATCGGTACCTTGGCTATGTGGATCGCGCGGTCAGCAAAGTTCTCGCAAGCGAGGCGACTCCTCGGAGCGAAAAATCAGAGATTCTGTATCGGACAACCACTTCGCTCATGAAGCATCTCTTTGAGCGACCCGATTCACCGGTCATCCTGCACACGAATCAAAAAATGGTCTCTCACACGGTCAACTGCCTTGCTTCGGACCCCCGCATGTTGCGTTCGTTAGTCTCGATGTTCGTATTTGACTACAGCCTCTATCACCACTCGGTGAATGTCGCCACGATTTCGGTGGGACTGGCTTTCAAGATAGGGTATGCAGCGGGTCCAGAACTGACCCAATTAGGCCATGGATTCCTCTTTCATGACATTGGCAAGAGCTGCCTTCCGACAGGGCTCGTGCGCAAGCCCGGTGCGCTGACGCCAACCGAAATGGTTGAAATGCAAAGTCATCCGCAACACGGCGTGCTTCTGATGCAGGACCGCGAGAACATGGAATCAACGGCTCTCGATGTGATTCTTCACCATCACGAGAAAATTTCGGGCCGCGGATACCCTCACAATCTTTCCGGCAACGAGGTCACGATGCCAATGCGCATCAGTGCCGTTGCCGATATTCTCGATGCCCTGACCTCGAACCGTTCCTACAAAGCGGCCCTGACGGGATTCGAGGCGTTGAAGTTGATGCAAGAACAAATGAAATACGAGCTCGATGGAGATTGCATTGCTGCACTCATTCGGCTGTTAGGTCCGTCTCGCTGAATCGTATCGTTGCTGCGAGACAACCAATCGAAATCGCCCCACGAGATGCCGATAGAAAAATATGAATGCCCTTCGGCCACGGAGTCTGTCTAACGAATGAAACCAAAGAAGCCACACCTTCTCAACGCGAATAGTCCGCTGCGAATCTTGCAGGAGTTGGAGCCGCCGACGCCTTCTGCAATTCAAGAGGCAAAACGAAAGCTCGCCGATGGATTTTATCATCGTCCAGCGGTTTTGCATACCGTGGCCGAGCGGATTCTCCAGACGATGAATTTGTTCACTCGCCAAAACGGCTCAAAGGACAAGTAAGCCACCCACCAAACGCTCCCTTACTCCTCCTGAAAAAATCTCCAACCTCCGATTCAAATCTCGATAAGAACTTGTCGCAGCAACTCTCTCGTTCGATAAAGATATGGGCGCAAGATGCCGATAAAGAAAAGGATAGGTGCATGGGTTTGACAAGTCATGGATTTTTCGACACTCATCGGGCTGTTTTTCGGGGCGCTGTGTATTTTCGGTGCATTCCTCTTGGAGGGAGGCCATGTTGAAGCACTCTTCATTATCCCGGCGCTGATCATCGTCTTTGGGGGAACTTTTGCAGCCACGGCGATCAGTTTCTCACTCGAGAAGATGAGACTTCTGCAGAAGCTGGTCATGATTGCTTTGTGGCGGCACGACTATCAATACCATGAGATGATTGCCCGAATGACACGCTACTCGGTGACCGCTCGCCGCGACGGCCTTTTGGCACTCGAACGCGAGTTGCCTGAGATGAGAGATGAAGTTTTCTTGCAGTGTGCGATGCAGAATCTCATTGATGGTGTTGCTCCCGAGGTCCTTCGAGGCCTTTTGGAGGAAGAGAAGAAATACATTCTGGGTCGCCACGCATTGCGTGCGTCGATCTTTCAGAAAATGGGTGGCTACAGTCCCACGATGGGGATCATCGGCACGGTATTGGGACTGATTGTGACGATGGCGGGAGCGGGTGAGGCCCCCAGCGAACTCATTCGGCATATCGCCACCGCATTCATCGCGACGCTGTGGGGAATCTTCATGGCGAACCTGGTGTGGCTGCCGGTGGCTGACAAATTGAGATTTCGCGCCGAAGAAGAAGCGATTCTTCTGGACATTATTATTCAAGGCATCTACTGCATTCAAGCCGGTGAGAATCCCGCGGCGGTTCACAACCGCTTGGAGAGGATTCTGCCGCCGTCCCAGCGCGCGAATTCCTGGTGAAAGCGATGATGGGACCCCATAGCGACCACGACCCGGACAATCTGCATCGTTGGCTTCTGACCTACTCGGATCTAATCACGCTGCTTTTGGGTTTCTTTGTCATTCTTTTCGCCATCAGTCAAATCAGCGAATCACGCTACAAAGCTGTTACAGAGGCGTTGAAGAATGTCTTTGGTCAGCGACAAGGTGAAGCGACTGCCGTCAATCCCCTGATACAACCTGTGCGGCTGACGCGCCAGATGTTGAGCGACACTCTGACGGACGCCCTCGACCAAGCCTTGGTGGGTCAACCCGAACTGGCAAAGGCCGTGACCCTTGCGCCACGGTTTGAAGGCATTGCGTTGCGATTTCAGGACCGCATTCTCTTTGATTTGGGCGATGCGGACATTCGACCGGAAGCACGGGAGCTATTGCTTTCTTTGGCAAGGGTGTTGGCGCGCTTTCCGAATCGTTTACGCGTGGACGGACATACGGATGATCTGCCTATTCACAATGTGAAGTTCGCTTCGAATTGGCAACTCTCCAGCGCGCGCGGCGAATGTCGCTCATTTTCTTCAGCAAGAGGGTGCCATTCCCGGCGAGCGAGTGGCCGCCATGGGCTACGGCGAATTCCGGGCCGCGGTGCCGAATATTTCGGATGAAAATCGAGCGATAAATCGGCGGGTGGAAATTGTGGTGCTCGACGAGTAGAAAACCCAGCGGTTAGCTGGGTTTCCTTTCGCGGGGTGAGGGCACCCACGCGCGGCGGATTTCTGTAAGGGCGGCTCTGTGAGCCGCCCGAAATCTATTCCACCACCGTCACATAGTAGAAATATGGCGACGGACGGCTCAAAGTATTCACATCCGTCCAGGTTGTAGTGCCACTCACCGTGTCCAGTAGCTCTCCCGCTATAAAGGGTGCCGTTGCTCCGTAGATATAACATATATCCAATGGTTCAGGAGACCACCATTTTAGGATAGCATTGCCACTCTTAATCCAAATTACTATGTGGAAAGCTGGCCCCGCAAGCCAGTGCTCATCAGCGCCAATATCTGGATTGGAACCTGGCGGATCTGGTCGTATATCCCCTTCGTAATCTGTGGCAGGTGGATCTGTTTGACTACCTGCGCCTATGCAATGGCTAAAGTCAGTCAAGTGGAAGTCGCCCGCAGCCGTGTCGGCCAATAGGGGGTTCAGAAAAATGTTGTAGTAGCTATCACAGGAATCGTCATTGGTATTGGTGGTCACGAGCCGACCAATGCCGGGTGGCCCATGAGAAGGGTCATTATTACAAAAAACGATGTCACCGCCGCTATTTCTGAAGATATCGCAGTACTGAACTTCGCTATGTCCGGCGGTATTGAAGAGAATTCCCGGTCCTTCAGAAAATGCGATGATGGCGCTATTGAACGTCGCAAAGCAGGTGGGTGGATAATCCTGGGAACAATACACCCCGCCGCCAAGGACTGCAGCATTGCCACTAATAGTGCAGTGTCTGACGATAACTGAACCATACCCACAATAAAGTCCGCCGCCAGCGCCCCAATAGCTATATACGCTGTTGTTGCTTATGATGCAATTCGTCAAGGTGGCTGTGAGCAGGGAGCAAGATATCCCGCCACCGCCCCACCAGTCTACCCGATTGTCACAGATCGTGCAATTTGTGAGGGTAACCGATCCTCCATACACCCCCCCACATTCCACACCACCGCCAAGCAATACTGCATAATTGCCCCTAATAGTGCAGTTCATGAAGGTCGGGGAACATCCATCGCCAGAATGCACCCCCCCACCAAACTCTTCTGCCAAGTTACTGTTGATGGTACAATTCGAGAAACTCGGCGAAGAATTGGATCCGCAAAAGACCGCTCCGCCCCAGCTTGCAGTATTGCCTCTGAGAAAGCAATCGGTGAAAGTCGGCGAGGAGTTGTCGCAATAGACCCCGCCGCCGCACCTCTGCGGCGAGCCTCCCGTAGCATAGCCCTTCTCGACTAGACAATAGGCCAGCTGGCTACCTGAACTGCCGGAGTAGAAGCGCATACCACGCCATCGACTCGGATTTGCTAAAGTGTCCGTTGTGAAAACGATAGAATTATTTTCCGTTCCCTCCGCCAAGAGCGTTCCATTAATGTTAAATGGATAGGGGCCATCGAAGACAAAGGTCGTTGCAGGCATTAGGCGCAGACTGTCGCCTGATTCCACAGAGATGGTATCAACGATATCATAGATGCCGGGGCCCAGGGTGCCGCTCAGGGATCCAGAGAGCTGGCCAAAGGCTGCCCCCGCAATGGCCAGTATGAGCGAAGTCACAAGAAGCTTGTGCATATTTCACCCTCCTATATTTTGACGCCGCGGCAGGTGTCTCACCTGCCCGGTTTTATTTGCATCATTGCATTACTGTCCCGTCACATAATAGAAATAGGGCGAGGGCCGACTCGAGGTGTTGATGTCTGTCCAGGTCGTATCCGAGGTACTCGCGAGCAATGTGCCCAAGACGAATGGTTCCGTCGCTCCAAAGATTCTATGGGTCGTGGCTCCCACGGGAGACCAAAGCAAAACCGCGTTCCCACCTTCAATCAGAATCACGAGGTCCGCCACGGGAGGCAGAGACGTAACCGGGACGGCATTGAGGTTCTCAAAGGCACCAATGTCCGGAATTGACCCGGGTGGATTCGGTCGCGGATTGCCCTCCATATCCATAGGAGGTGGATCGTACGCATCAGCGGCGCCGATGCAATGGCTGGAGTCCGTGAGATGGAAGTCGTTCATTGGTAGATTTACAAAGCGCGGGTCGAGGAAGATATTCACATAGCCATCGCATGGGTCACCGTTATTGTTGGTGGTCACGATCTGGCCGATGCCCGGTGGCCCATGAGATGGATCCGCGTTGTAGAAACCGAAGTCTCCGATGTTTCCAAAGAAGTCGCAGAAAACGACCACACTGCTGGAGCTCGTCCGAAAGTAGATTCCACAGATTTGGGAAAAAGCGATGATGCTGCTGATAAAGATCGGCGAGGATTCGTAAATGTGGATCGCGCAGCCGTAGGGCGCCACATTGCCGCTGAAAGTGCAATGCTTGAAGGTCGGCGAAAGATAAGCAAGTGTCGCCGCGCCGCCCAATCCGGCCGAATTGCCACTGAAAATGCGATTGATGAAAGTGGGACAGGCAGCATGGCTATATAAGCCACCGCCTTCATCACCTGTGGAATTGGCACTGATGCTGCAATTCATGAAAGTGGGTGAAGCCTCATAGAGGTACACCCCGGCGCCACTGCCAAGTGTCGTGTTACCGCTAATCGTGCAATTCGTGAAGCTGACCAGAGAACCTTCGCAATACACTCCGCCACCACTTCCTGCATAATTGTCTCTGATTGTGCAATTGGTGAGGGTTAGAGAACTATTATGGCAAAAGATCCCACCACCATAGTACTCATAACCCGGCCCGATGGCATAACCTTTCTCGATCTGGCAGAATTCAAGCCGGCTGCCGGAACTACCATCGTAAAAGCGCAGGCCTTGCCAACGGTTTGTGCCTGATTGATTGGTCGTGAAGATGATGGAATCGCTCGTTCCCTCGGCCAAGAGCGTTCCATAAATGTAAAATGGGTAGGGCCCGTCAAAGATGAGGGTCGTTCCGGGCATGATTCTCAGCATGTCGCTAGGCCAGATAGAGATCCCATCATAGACGACATGGTATTCGCCAGGCCAGAGCGTTCCTCTCAACCTCCCCGAAAGTACAGGAATGATATACCGGATAAGATATTCTACCATCGGGTCGCTGGAACCGTAGATATTGTCGATCGCGAACCACCCTGTGTGAGGCCCACCCCAACCATAGTTGATGTGATACTCATTCTGGAATGTATCCGTCCAGCCATCACAGACAATAGAGTGACCGCTGATTCTGTAATGAATTGGCCGATTCGCATTAATCTCGGCTTTGATCAGATTGAACCAAGTCGTGGCGGTGTGTGCATTGCGATCCTCACGATCAATCGAGGGGTCATATCGGAAATAAGTCGGGTATACCGTCAGCGCGTCATAGGTGTAAGCAGAAGAAACACTATACCCATAGTCCATTTCGAAAGCAACGCCGATTTCGTAGCACAGCTCCGCAAGCGCGTCCTCCTCTTCAGTTGTACATCCGGCATCGCAATTATTCGGCATGTTCGCCCAGTCGTAGGAATCCTCGAAATCTGCATACAGCGAGCAACCGGGGACACTTCCGTCGCCGTTCCACCAGTAGGTATGACTATCCTCGCCAAAGTGAGGCCACCTGTGGTATCTCATAATCTGCGCCGCTGCGGTCGCAACACAACCCACCAAGCAGCGCCCACCATCCCCCATGGGGCAGAAATCGTTGTATGGATCATGCTGATCCCAAGAGGTCGTCAGAAGAGGCCCAACTTGCGTCCGTGTACCGAAGACACCTGAGCGCAGGTCAGCGTCGAACCTCTCCCGACTTACCAGGAAGTGGTCCCAATCTTCCCGATGCTCCCGACCCAAAAGCACATCTCCCACAGGAGGCTGGGTCGCGTCCAAGCTCCCGTAGGTTTTCGCGTAAAGTCGGAGCCGATGCGACAGAACATCTCTCAGAAGCTGAGGGTAGCCGACTTCTTGATTGACATCCAGCCCGTAATCCTCCGAGTAAGCCTTGATGGGTGGCAATTCCTTGAGAATGGGGACGACCGCATGGCCGCGAGGTGCAATGGAATAGCAGCGCGCCAGAAGAGTGTCGTTCTCGATGATCTCCTGGACATCAACAATCTTGGGATGAGCTTGCTCCGCCCATTCTCCTTGCTGATAGACCATATACGCGAGCCAGTTCTGACAGACCAGCTCCATTTCCTCTTTCGTGGCTCGCTCCGCCCGCGTTTTGCAAGGTACAAGCATGGCAAGCATGACAGCCAGAGTGATTGGGACGACGGCAAGAACACGCATGACAACTGCCTCCTTTGGTACTCTTGCGTTGGGAAGGAATGGTTCTTTGAGGTGCGCGGCGCGCTGTGCGGCAGGCTTCCTCCAGAAAATAGCGCGAAAAAGGCAATTTGTTAAGCGATTTCTCCGCCAGCGCAAAATAGTTCTTCCCCTATTTACAGTAACTTGCAGCTTGGGAGATGGAAAATGGGCGACAACCATCCGATTTGATGTGGATGCCTCTCTTCGGGGACAAAAGGCGACTCCGCCCTTTGGACGAGTGATGCGCATGCATGGAACCAAATGGCATGACTGTAGTAAAAAGGATAAATAGATGCTCATTATCAGATTCATAATCTTATTAGAGGAGAACATTATGCTTTTCACAGCCAAAGACTTCGGCACGGCAATCTTCGATCTTGACGGAATTTCGAAGAAAACTATTGAGGACCACCTGAAACTGTATCAGGGCTATGTCAACAAATCCAATGAAATCATGGAGAAACTCACGAAAGTGGATTTGACCACTGCCAATCAGGTCTTCAGCGATGCCCGCGCGCTGAAGGTGGATCTGAGTTTCGCCATCGGCGGCATGCAAAATCACGAGGTGTACTTCTCTCACCTGAAGCGCGGCGGCGGAGAGCCATCTGGGGAACTTAAGAGGTAGCTCGAGAAGGATGTTGGGAACCTCGACAACTTCCTTAAAGACCTGAAGGCTTCGGGTCTATCCGGCCGAGGCTGGGCGTGGACAGTGTGGTTCCCGGCGGCCGGGCGGCTCATCAACTGGGTCGGCGACTCGCAGAACACCTATCTTTCGTGGGATCTTCGACCGATCCTCGCGCTCGATGTCTACGAGCACGCGTACTTCCTCGATTTCGGAGTGAATCGCGGCGTCTACATTGACGCATTCTTCAAGAACCTCGATTGGGCGAAAATCGGAGAAAATTTTGAAAGGGCAAAGAGATAAACATGAAGGAGACGGCACTCATGAACGAATCCCCCATTCTGGTAACGGGCGCGACTGGTCAGCAGGGTGGCGCTGTTGCGCGGCGTCTGCTATCGGCAGGCAAGCCGGTGCGCGTGTTGACTCGCGATCCGGCGAAAGCAGCCATACTGAACGATCTGGGCGCGGAAGTAGCGGCCGGAGATCTGCTGGATCGCGCCAGCCTTGAGGCGGCACTGAAAGGCGTTAAACGGATGTTCTTGGTTACGACGCCATACGAAGCAGGTACCGATATCGAGACACAACAGGGAATCCAAGCGGTGGAGGCAGCTAAGGCCGTGGGCGTGGAGCATCTCGTGTTCACTTCCGTCGGTAGCGCTCACCGCAATACCGGCATTCCCCATTTCGAGAGCAAGTGGAAAGTCGAGCAGCACATTCGACAGCTCGGCATTCCGGCGACAATTCTGCGCTTGGTGTTCTTCATGGACAATTTTGGCTCACCATGGTTTCTACCCGCAATCAAAGCGGGAAAAGTCGTGATGCCCCTGCCGGCCACACGGAAGCTGGCCATGGTCGCGGTGGATAATATCGGCGAATATGGCGCGGCGGCATTCCTGAGGCCGGAGAAGTTTGTGGGTGCGGAAATCGAATTGGCAGGCAACGACTTGACAATTCCCGGGGCGATGGCCGTCGTCGGCAAGGCGACTGAGAAGAGAATCGCTTACGAAGCCCTGCCCATCGCGCAGGCAGAGCAGGCCCTCGGACGCGACTGGATGCTGATGTTCAAATGGTTTGACGAGGTCGGTTATGTCTGCAAGCCAAAGGCTCTGCGAAAGAAATGGGGGATTCCTTTGACGAGCTTCACTGCGCATGTCGCCAACGCGGCATGGGTGAAGCAGGTGCAGCAAGAGGAGGCGGGCGTTGCTGCTGCGATGCCTTGAGTAGCGTGACGATGAGAAGGGGCTGGCTTGCGAGTGAGCAAGCTGCGCCCAATTTGGCGACAAGAAGGAAGCGGCACCTCGGCGGGGGTGCCGCTTTTCTTCTTGATAGCATCGCATGTTTGCGGACACGGCACGCCGTGTCCCTACGACCTGTGGCGGCATGGGTCGGCTGCAAGCAGCCGACACCGCGGAGTGTTGCGGCAAGGTGAGAAGCCGGCTCGGCGGCTATCGCGCAGAGAAACGGCAGATACCCACGCAAAGATGTATCATGGGGTCTTTGGAATTCTCTTCACCTGAGCTGTGGTGAGGCCGAACTTGCGGAGTGCCTTCTTCATCGTGCCTGTGGGATCGCGACGAACCAGGTAATAGGCTTTGCGAAATTGTGACCGTTGAAAACCGATGGGACGAACATTTTGGTCGCAATTGACGGGACAGTCACGAAAATCCAAGGCAAGCATTCGCTTTCGGAAGCGGTAGGCCTCGGAGCAGTTCCACACATCGAGAAGAGTGGACTCTTGCAAATCGCCGAATACGTACCAAGACCAGCAACACGGTTTTGCCATGCCTGTCCATCCGACAAAGAGGGTGTCAAAAGCTGAAGCGCACGGCTTGGGGAGTGCGGTTAGACGCGTAGGCTGCCTGACGGGTGGAATATGGCAGCGGCGGGCGAAATGCCAGTCGAACACATCCAAGCTAAAATTTGAAATTCGGGTAGCGCTCGGCAATTTCGTAGCCTTCCGCAATTCTCATTTGAACATGGCGCGGATTGCCTGTGCTTACACCTCGGTAGTGGTTTGTTAAGAATATAGCTTGGTCCACTCCGCAATCCACCGCCCATTGAATGAAAACAGGGATTTCGTCAATCGTCTCATCGAGGATGACCGAACTGATACGCACGATGAGTTTTGACTTGGTTTCTTGCTTCCTTCGAACGATCCGTCCAATGTTCTCAATGACTTTTTCCTGGTTTCCGAATTGAACGATCCTGCGATATAGCTCAGGCTCAATAGCATTCAGATTGAAATTCAGATACGAGCCTTGTGCCAGAAACACTTCCTCCCAGATGCCTCGGAAGAGAACCCCGTTGGTTACGGTCTCGACTCTGAGATGCGGATAGTCCGCGATGATCATTTTGAGCAGCTCGCGGCAATTGGGAAGCACGGTAGGTTCGCCGCCCGAAATCGCCAAGGTCTCAGCGACCTCATAGGCCGGACGGAGCGTCTGCTCCCAGATAGCCTGCGGCATCCGAGTGCGTGGCGAAAAGTCTGTCTGGTAGCACATGATGCAGCGCGCGTTACACTGCCTGCCCATGTCGAGAAAAATTCTTTTCAACTCGCGCAGTGGCCAGTGACGCAAGTGCTCATCGGACGGAGAATGTTCTCCAATGGATTCTGCCATGGCTGAAAGACCTCCTGTAGGTATGCTGATTTGCAGAATTCATGAAAACCTGTGCCCGGGCGATCAGAGGTCGGCGGCAAGCAGCCGACACCGCGGAGTGTTGCGGCCAGGTTGAGAACCTGACTCGGCGAACAGCCTCAGAATTCGCCGAGCTCGCGCAGCAGGATTGCGAGGCCGACGGTGGCGGCGGTGCCGCTGCGAAGGCGTCGGTTGCCCAAGGAAAGTGGAGCGAAGCGGTAGCGCTGAGCGATAGCCGTTTCGTCCGGTGTGAATCCCCCTTCCGGTCCGACCAAAAGAACACCGCCATCAATCATTTCGCCTTTCTCGCTGTAGTCAACGGAAACGAAATTGCTGGGCGAATCGAGCGGGTGGGCAACATGAGTAATGCGCCAGTGGCGAAATTTCACCACAGCCTCCTCAAAAGCGACTGCTTTTTCAATTTTTGGAATTCGCGAGCGGCCACACTGCTTTGCCGCAGCACGCGCGATGCGCAGATGGCGTTCCAGCTTTGCCTCCGAGAGATTTCCCACGACATGCGTGGAGGGTACCCACACAATGGATGTCACACCCATCTGAGTGGCTTTGTCCACGACATCATCCATCGCCGGCTCTTTCAGAATCGCCTGCAAGAGAACCGCCGGTCGGTGTGTTTCGCCTCGATTAGGCAGATGACGCACAATGCGAAGACTAACGAATTCCTCCACGCTTTCAATTTCACAGATATAATAGTTTCCCTCACCATCCATCACACCGATGCGGTCGCCCAAGCGCTTCCGCAGAACGCGCGCCAGATGATGCGCCTCGTTTCCTTCGAGAAGAATTCGGTCGTCTTGCCGCGACGAGGGCGGCGCGTAGAAAGTCTCGCCCCATTCGTGAATTGCTACCACTTGATGGATACTCCAATCTCCCCCATGATGAGCCATCGGGTTTCCCGCTCCAGCTCAAGCTGCCGAACGACTTGACCCTGACCATCAATGACCAACCTCGTTCCGAGCCCATGCTGAATTATCCATATCGGCCCGTAAGTCTGCAGATCCTGAAAAACTTCTTCCTTCTCGAAATCGCCTTCGCGGAAACGAATGCCGCGGCGATGATTCCACAAGGCACCAAAGGCAACCAGTGTGTGACGCCCGACACGCCAAGGAAACTCGACACTACGATATACAGCGGTGACTTCATCCGAGCGCTTTTCCTGGAATTCGTGCCAGAAAAGTCGCCCGAGCTCTTCGTGTTGCCAAATAAGATGCGCCCTGGCGGATAGCGTGCGCGTCAAAGTGATCGCGAGGCTGTCGCTCGCCTGCAGTCTGCGAAAGACCGTGCTGCGCACTTGCCGCGGTTCAAGTTCGAAATCAAAGGCTTGATAGTTTGCACTGATTTCAAAGGCGAAGGTTTGTTGTAAGGCGGCTACGGGATGGTGACGCAGCTTCGAGCCCAGAAGAAAAAGGCGCGTCCAACGGTTGTTGGCCGAGCGCTCTTCAAAAAGATAGACCAAGTGATCCAGCATCACACGCGCCAAGACTTCCCAGCCAAGATAAGGATTCAAACTGCCCATAGCGCCAGATAAGAAAGCAAACCGCAATTCGTCGCGGTCATCGTCATTGCGCGGGTTGCGAGTGTCGAGCTGATACTTACTGACTTCAATGCCCGTATGGAGCGATTCCTTCCGACCGAGTTGAAATCCCGTTTTGAGACTCAGGTTCGTCTGTCGTCCCTGAAGAATGTCGCCATCAATGGTTTGGGTTACAGCCTGCATTCCAAGATGAACGGCGCTGGAGAAACGTCGCACACGGCGCAGAAGCCCCGCTTCGAAGGCGGCATGGGTTTCCTTGAGAGAACTCGCGCGCGCGCCCTGCACAATTTCCGTCTTCGTGTCGAGGAGTTCACCATCCAACTTGAAATTCAAGTCGGAGCGAATGGCATAGGTCAGTTTGTCGCTGAATCGTGCCCGCTCTTCTTTTCGGGTGGCCAAACGATTGCTCTGGTCGAGAAAGTAGGTTCGGCGAATTTCGGACGCGGAAATTTCGGCGAGATTCGATGTACCCGGAGAGAATTCGCGTTGAACTTCATAGCGAGCATGCAGGTCACGATGCCGTTGGCTGCCGGGATTCTCTTCTTCCGCTTCAAGGGCCAAATTCTGCCCGTAACCGCTGACATTCCAATTCGTCAGACTCGCGGCGCCCTCCCACAACGGACCGGAGGTGACATGCCCAAAGCGGCGATCTTCAACGAAACCCGCGCCCGCGGCAAATTCCGTGTGGTTCACCGGCTGGACCTGAAATCCGCCTCCTCCCCGGAGAATACGAGTCGTCGCTGGAGAAATTGCCTGGAACAAGGAAAGAGGCGCTTGAAAGGGCCAAGAGCGTGGAACAGACTCCACCGATGGCGAAGTCTTCTCGAGAGAGCGTGGTGCGCGTTCATCAAAGAACTCCCCTTGCGTCGCAAGACAAGGTGTGGCCCAGGCCTTCAGCGGATGATGAACCGATAAATACCAACGCCCGTCTTGGCGCCGCCGTTCGGTTCTGCCGCCGGGTTGAATCCATTCCGTTTTCCACGAGGAGTGCAGATGGACATTAGTGGCATTTTCCGGCTTCCATGCCCAGTCCAGGATTTCAGACTGGCGCGTCAATTCGACTCCGCGCTCCGTGCGGACGGCCAAACTGTCCTCACCGAGCGAAACAGGTTTCAAAAGACCGGGATTAGCGAAGAGATTCTGCACGAAAAAGAAAAAGACCGCGGGAAAGAAGATGTGGTGCGAATCGGATGGCATTCTTTTCTCGAGAGGGTCGTGCGAGAAAAAGTGACGGCGAAATCTGTGGAGCAAGCTCAGGCACGGATCTTTTGATCTGCGAGGACATAGCAAGGTGGGCTGATTCTGCGCACCACCTCGGGTGTAAGAACGACCTCCGCCACATCTTTCCGACTGGGAATCTCGTAGAGGATGTCCGTGATCACCTCTTCAAGGATTGACCGCAAAGCGCGAGCCCCGGTCTTCCGTTCAATCGCAAGTTGCGCCACGGTTTCCAGTGCCCCGTCTGCGAAAGTCAGTGCGGCTCCTTCCATCTCGAAAAGGTATTTGTATTGTTTGGCGAGAGCATTCTTCGGTTCGGTCAGAATACGCACCAGCGATGCTTCGTCCAAATCCGAGAAGGCGGAGATGACCGGCAAGCGTCCGATGAGTTCCGGGATGAGTCCGAATTTCAACAGGTCTTCGTAGCTCGTTTGCGACAGCAATTCATAGGAAGAGAGCTGGCCGCCGACCTCCGCTTCGGCTCCGAAACCCATCGGCCGTCTGGCGACACGCGCCTTGACAATCTTGTCGAGCCCTTCGAACGCGCCCCCGCAGATGAAAAGAATATTGCGCGTATTCATCGGAATGAGCTTCTGCTCAGGGTGCTTGCGACCTCCTTGAGGTGGCAACGACGCGACGGTTCCCTCAAGGATTTTCAGCAGAGCCTGTTGAACGCCTTCCCCGGATACATCGCGGGTGATGGAGACATTCATTTCCTTGCAGGCGATTTTGTCAATTTCGTCAATGTAAACGATGCCGATTTCGGCCCGTTCGACATCATAATCAGCCGCCTGCAAGAGCCGCACAAGGACATTTTCCACATCTTCGCCGACATAGCCCGCTTCGGTCAATGTCGTAGCATCGGCAATCGCAAAGGGAACTTGAAGGAAACGAGCAAGCGTTTGCGCCATGAGGGTCTTGCCTGTCCCCGTGGGGCCGATAAAGAGAATATTGGATTTTTCGAGCTCCACCGCGGAAGGCTGCGTGCGTGCGTTGATGCGCCTGTAGTGGTTGTAGACCGCGACGGCTACACGTCGCTTCGCTTCCTCTTGTCCGATGACATAATCGTCGAGTTGTCGCTTGATCTCTTCAGGAATAGGAAACGCATCAACAGTCAAATGGCGGCGGCCCGAGCGGCTGAGACGCGCAATCTGATAGACCTGGTCGGCGCACGCGTCACAAATGGCGACGCCCGTCTGGAATTTCAGCAAGAGTGGCGTCTGATTTTCGGCGCGGCCGCAGAATGAACAAACGGCAGTGTCCTGGGCGGTCATGAGAATGGCTCGAAAGATTTTCTATTGGCTCGGTTTCTTTCCATCCGTGTTGAATTTGGGCACAACGATTTCATCAATGATGCCATATTCTTTGGCTTCCTCAGCCGACATGAAATAGTTCCTGTCGGTGTCTTTCTCGACTTGGTCCACGGAGCGGTTGGTATGGCGTGAAATAATTTGATTGAGCCGCGAGCGGATATTGTGGATTTCTCGAGCGTGAATTTCGATATCCACCGCTTGACCCTGGACGCCTCCCAACGGCTGATGCAGCATGATGCGGGCGTTCGGCAAGGCGCTGCGCTTTCCGGGCTTGCCTGCCGCCAAGAGCACCGCGGCCATCGAGGCCGCTTGCCCCATGCAAATCGTCACGACATCGGGCTTGACATATTGCATGGTATCATAAATCGCCAGACCCGAGGTCACCAGACCTCCAGGGCTATTGATATAAAGATTAATGTCTTTGTCAGGATCTTCGGCGGCAAGGAAGATGAGCTGCGCGATGACGAGACTGGCCACATAGTCATCAATTGCCGTCCCCACGAAAATGATTCGTTCCTTCAGCAGCCGGGAGAAAATATCAAACGCGCGCTCTCCGCGGCCCGTTTGTTCAATGACCATGGGAACGAGGGTCATAGGAGCACTCTCCTTTCGTTTCTATAAGGTGGTCTAATTTGATCCATTCGCTTCGCAAAAAGCTGGATGTTGCTCAGTGCAAGAGTGAGCCCAGCTACGGCATCACGATGCGCTGGGGGCCCCGTCCCTCCAGAGTGGCCAAATCCACCGGTACCGGAATCACTTTCGCGTGTCTTTCCAAGAAAGCAAAGAGTTTCCGGTCGGTCAATGCCTCGTGCAAATCGTGCCGCCTCTCTTTCGCGCTTTTGGATGACTCGATTTCGGAGGGAAGCTTTCCGGTGGTCTGCGCGAGGGCTTCAAACTCGCACTGCAGATCCTCGTCGCTTGCCTCCAAACCATGAACCGTAACGAATTTCTGCCGCAAGAAATGCCAGCGGATACTTCGTATGGCCATGGCGCGATATTCTTCTTTGAGTTGTTTGAGCTGTTCGACTTGCTCTGGCTTCACCGAGTCTCCATCTTTCTCTTCGCCGAGTGCCGCGCGTGCGATTCGTTCGAGATGCTCATCAAGCATGCGAGGGGGCACCGGGAAATCCACCATGCGCAGGAGCCTCTCAATCAGTTGGTTGTGCATCTTTCGACGTGCGAGAGCATGAGCCCGGGCGCTCAGCGAACGCCGCATATCGTCTTTCAATGCCTGAGCCGTCGGAGTATTCGGATTCATGGAGGCGGCAAAATCATCATCAAAGGGAGGCAGCTCTTTCCGACGAACAGATTTCACCTCGATATCCAGCGTCGAGGCGGATTTGTCCTTCTCAGAACGAGCGTCTGTGCTGAGGGTCAGTCGCACATGGGCTCCTTCCTTAGCACCGATGACTCGGCCTGCAAAATCCTTACCAAGAGGATTTCGTCGCATATCAATCTGAATGTCTCGTTGTGCTCTCCCAATAATGGCCACGCCGCTTGGGTCCAGTTCTTGGAGATCCACGGTGAGCACGGAGTCTTCGCCAATCGGTTCATCCGTCGGAGTCAGTATGGCTTGGTTCTCTCTCAAATGATCTATGGCCTCGAGCACATCTTCTTCCGAAATCCGGGGTTCCTCAAGCTCCACGGAGACATCCGAAACATTGGGGAGCTCAAAATCCGGAGCTTTCTCTACCGTCACTTTGAAGACCAGAGGTTGGCCGGACTTATAGCCAACATCGTCCATTGTTCCCGGCGACACGGGCTCGATTCCCGCTTCTTTTAGAGCGGCCTTGTAGTAGTCTTGCAGGGATTTTTCGACGGCATCCGCCGTGATGGCTTCGCTAAGGCGCTGCCAGATAATCTTTCTCGGAACATGGCCGCGGCGGAAACCGGGCACGACGGCTTTTGAAGCCACCTCACTCAACATCTCCTCAACCCGCTTGGCCATTTCCTCAGCGGGAATCTCTACCCTGAGCTCAAGTTCGACTGGACTTATTTCACTTTTCTCGATCTGCAAATCAAATTCCTGTGGGATTTGGAAGAGCATTCTGGCGCCGCGTGCGAGAAGGGGGAGTCGAACCCCCACGCCCTTTTTTGTCGGGCACCAGATCCTAAGTCTGGCGCGTCTGCCAGTTCCGCCATTCTCGCCTAGTTTGTAATATATGCCTTTTTTGCCATGAAATCAAATTATGATTTCATTCCAAAGTCGGGCATTCGCCGGCAGGACATGGCGGCGGCATGTGTCTCACCGGCCACTCCGCACTGCGCCGGGCATGCATCTCTTCCTTAGCCGCGCATGCGGGACGCATGCCGCGACCATAACCCGCCGAGGCGGTGTCGCCTGACCCGCCCGGAATCTCACCGTTTTGGGTCTCCAGATGCGCAATGGCACAGTGCTCGCGGCGGCGAATCTCACGGTTCGCCCCGTCTTCCTCGACGTAGGGGCGGACTAATATGTCCGCCCGCGGGCGCACACGCGGGTGCGCCCCTACATCTCATGTCATGGCTCAACTGAAACTACTTCAACAGCACCATCTTCCTCGTCTCGACGAATCGCTCCGCTTCCATCCGACAAAGATAAACGCCGGAGGGCAATCCCGTCGCATCCCAAACGACCGTGTGAGTGCCCGCGAGAGTCTCTGCGCTGACAAGCGTCACCACTTCTCGCCCGAGCAAATCAAAGACCTTCGGCGAGACAGGCCCTGTGTCTCTTGCATCATAGCGAATCGTAGTCGTCGGGTTGAAAGGATTCGGATAGTTGGGATGTAGCGCGAATTCGAGCGGCACAATTTCGCGCGTCGGTGTTGCTGAAACAATTTGCTCATGAATTGTCTCGTGGCCGGTGATGTCCACATCGGACACGCGGTACTGATAGGTCAAGCCGTTCTGAACAAAGCGATCTACATAATTATAGTCATGCGCCTCCGTCGTCGTTCCGTGCCCGGGAATTTCAGCGAGCATGCGGAAATCTTCTTCACCGGCTTTGCGCTTGTAGAGAATGAAATGGCTGTTATCGAGCTCGCTTTCCGTCCGCCAGCGCAGAGTCACTTGCCCATCGCCCGCGATGGCTTGAAAAGTCGTGAGCTCGACTGGCAATGGCCCTTCAATCGTGTCTGAGCTATCTCCAGCAGTCCAAGTCACAACATCGCTGCAATACGGATGCGACAGCCAGAAAGTATCAATAGCACCAGAGGTAAGCGGTGTGCTGGTCGTGAAGACAATCGAGTAGCTGTAATTTGCCACTATCCATCCGGCCGCTTCTGCATTCCCTCCGACAGAGCCGATTGTGCCCTCGCAGAAATTGGTGAACACAAGACGAGACAGCGAACCGCTGACCCAATGCAGACGATAACCCCAGTCCGTTGGGCCGGGCTGAATCAATTCCACGAAGCCTATTGGAGATGGCGAAATGACTTGATAGTGATAGCCCATATCTACAGGCCAAGCATCCTGAATGCCATTGGTGCGGGTGGTTCCTTCGATAACTGGAGATGAAGGATCACCCGCGTCCACGCAAGGACTCTGCACCCCTTGCCCCGCAACAGTCTGCGACAGATAATGGGCCCCATCTGGCCCAGACACGAATAAGGGGTCCATGTCGATATTTCCTGTTCCTGGCCATCCGCCTTGGATGTCAGAGTAGGTCACTGATGGATACGACGACCAATCACAGAATATCTGGGAGGGTGTATTTCCCCAGAGGATGCAATCCTTGATAATTGGAAAGGAACGTTCATTACAGCACATCCCACCACCACCTGCCAAATTCCCAATAACTGTGCAATTCATGAATATGGATGAAGAATAGTTGTAACAAAACGCCCCGCCGCGCAAGTTGCCGCTGAACACGCAATTCGTGAAGGTCGGCGAAGAAAAATCATCGCAACGCAGCCCACCGCCGTAGTAAGTAGCCGAGTTTCCGCTGAACACGCAATGTGTGAATATCGGAGAAGACCCATGACAATATACCCCGCCGCCAGACTCCACCGAGTTGCCCGTGAACATGCAGTGCGTGAAAGTCGCCAAAGAATAGTCATTGCAGAACACCCCCCCGCCCGAGCTTCCCAAGTTGGCGGTGAACATACAATGCGTGAAGGTAGGCGAAGAACTGGTGCAATAGATCCCGCCGCCGCAGCTCGCCCAGTTTCCGCTGATGGTGCAATTCGTTAAGGTCGGCGAAGAACTGCTGCAATAGATCCCGCCGCCGAAGTTCGATGGTGCATTTCCTTTCTCGACAACGCAATAGGCAAGTCGGCTGCCTGAAGGGGCATCTTCAAAGTGCAGACCACGCCACCGATTTGGGTTTGCTATAGGGTCGGTCGTGAAGACAATCGAATCACTTGCTGTTCCCTCTGCTAAGAGTCTCCCATAGATATTGAATGGATAAGGCCCGTCGAAGATGAAAGTCGTCCCCGGCATGAGACGCAGACTGTCGCCGGAATTGACTGAGATGGTGCTAACAACATGATAAATTCCCGGGCCAAGCGTTCCGCTCAAAGGGCCTGAAAGCTGACCGAAGCTTGCCTGCGCAAGGGTAAGCATGAGTAAAATAATCCAAATCTGCTTCATGGTGATTTCCCCTTTCTGTTTGATTGTTTCTCGTGGGCAGGGGACTCCCCGCACTTTTCGAATCGCTTCTATTTCGCGTGATTTCTATTCTGTGCCGCCGGCGGCTAACGAGGCCTATAGCATAATGCCGTGTTGTATCAGAGCGCGCTGCCGCGCAAATCAAGCGGGCTGCCGCCCGGCGCTACGGATTCCGTTTTTTTGCACTGGTACCCACCGTCCTCGGTAGGGGGCATTTTGGGCGCGTGGGGCACGCGCCATGGCGAGAAATCTCGTAGGGGCATGGCGCGCCGTGCCCCTACTTCCGTGCGCCATTGCGGCTCTGGAGAGCCACAACGGCGATGAAATGCGATCTCCCCCACCGAGGACGGTGGGGGCTAGTG
>DYHQ01000106.1 GCA_020724065.1 Candidatus Puniceispirillum sp.
GGTTGGAAGCGGGTGCGTATGTGAACCAGAAGAAGATGGTGTTGATGAAGTAGCTCCTCCGGCAATCCTCCGAAGCATTGGGGCTGTCCAAAATCGGGCAGCCCCTTTTTGGGGGAGTCCTGATAGCGTGATCTTCCACAAGCAGCCGAGGGCTGGGGACGCGTCGGCTTATTGTGGCTGACCCACCCGACGTCGAGCAAGGTGCTTAGCCCGGCGGGGATCGCTTTCAATTCATAGGGCAGTGATGGCAGTTCTCCGGAGCTCACAGGTATTCCAAAGGGCTGAAGCTCCTTGCGCAACTGGTAAGTCAACCAGTTTCAATCGATGCCGACAGACACAACATGTCTGACTACTTTCCAAATGCCTTCGGAAAATACTGACTCAGATTGCAGGAGGTTGGCGCACAAGAGAATGCCGATAACATCTCGTGACCCCGATTATCGTTTTTCTATCTCATGCATGGCGTATTTGCATTGGCTGCCGCAATCTCGCTGCGACGATGGCGGCTCACATGTCGATGCGAATCGCAAGTCAGAATCACCAGATCAGGAAGTCCAAGCCGGAGGACATGAATTTGAAGCATAAGCCATCCCAAAGGAATTGTCCCATTTGGGGGATTCACTTCATCTACCTTCCTCTATCCGTGTTGCTTTTGACAGAGATCGGTTTTGTGGCCGCAGCCTTTGGCGATCAGCGTTCCTATGTATGGACTTATGAGTACAAGACCATGCGAAAGGGAGAAGCGGAACTTGAGCATTATGTGACCCTTTCATCGCCAAGTATGAAACACACTGAGGGTGCGGTGAGTTCTGAACATCAGTTTGAACTGGAAGTGGGAATGACCGAGCGATTTGATTTTTCGACCTACCATGTCTTTGGACAGGTCCCGGATGGCAACTTGAGATATGAGGGGTTCAAGTGGCGGTCAAGGTACCGTTTGGGCGAACAGGGGAAATGGGTTCTCGATCCACTGCTCTATCTCGAATACAAGGGCATACCCGATTTCTCCAAGAACGGGTTGGAATTCAAGCTAATCGCTGCGAAAGATTTCGGCCGAACGGAAATCGCACTGAATCCGATCGTTGAATTCGAACATGAGGAGCGATGGGAATTCGAACCGGGATATGCCCTCGGGATGTGCTACACCTTAGGCCAGCTCCTCAAGATTGGCTTGGAACTGAAAGGAAGTGAAGAGACCCATTATGTTGGCCCGGTACTATCCCACGGAACAGAAGACCTGTGGGTGGCTCTCGGGTCAGCCTTTGCCTGGACAGGGGTCCAAGAAGAGGGGCACGAGTTCCAAGTGCGAATGCTTCTGGGTATCGGTCTTGACAAGAGAAGTAAGGAGGAATGAGTTCACGCCATAAAAGTTCTTGCTCTGGAGGTTTTCGCAGTCCGTACAATCACAGATTACACGTTAATAGGGAGGATCAATCATGAACAAAGCACTTCTATTTGTTGCTGCCGTATTGGCGTTTTCCACGGCTCTCTGGGCCGAGGGAGGCGAAACTTGCGAGGACGCAACCGTTATTCCCAGCTTTGAATTTACCTATTGTGACCAAGGGACTACGGTCGGTCATGTGAGCGACTATTCCCCTTGGTGTATTGGTTGCCCAGGTCCCGATGTCGTGTACAAGTACACGACGCCTTTCGATATGGACCTTACAATCTCACTGTGCAGATCGGACTACGACACTGGTCTTGATTGCTGGGTAGGTGGTTGTCCATGAGATGTGGGAGCAGTAAATCCCTGCTGCAATGACAACTTTTGTGGTTTTCAGAGCTGCTGCACCTTTTATGTGGTTGGAGGCAAGGATGTTTACATGATCGTAACTGGGAATAGCTGCTCGTTTGGCAACTATATTTTTAACTTCCTTGCTCGGCTCGGCGGAGGGGCGCCGTGCCTGGACACACCCTGCTTCCCGGTTCTGAATGACGATTGCATCAATGCTCTCGAAGTCACCCCTGAAGAAGCCGTGTACGGCACAACCAGGTACGCTCTGTGGGATCTCCTTCGTGATGAAGCCCCTGACTGCATTACACCGATCACAGCGCCCGGTGTATGGTACATGGTGACCGGTACAGGCAACATCCTCACGGCAACCACATGCAATTTATTCACCGGCTATGATACGAAACTCAATGTGTACGCCGGTTCATGCGATGCCCTCATGTGCATCACGGGAAATGACAACAATCCCTACTGTTCTTTCAGCTCCCTTCATTCCACGGCAAGCTGGTACTCGCAGACTGGTGTGGTGTATCGCATCCTCGTGCAGGGGGCATACGGGCAGACTGGAGCCTTTGCCTTGACTGTTAGGGAGGGTCTGGAGTGCCCTTGCGATTTGTCGTACACGGAAATGGACATGGGCGACCTTCCGGCGTGCAACTACCCAACGGTTGTCGGGAATCCCGCGCATGCGCTGACGAATGTCGCTTGGCTCGGGCAAGGAATAACAGGCGAACCAGTTCCCCTTATTCTGGATGCCGATGCTGCCGATGACGGCGTCGTCTATCACAGTCTCCCATGGATGCCATGCCAAGCGCAGGTAGTGACGGTCACTGTAACAGCCGGCCCGATGTATGATTTTTATGCGACTTCGTGCGGCGGCCTTCTCTTTGTCAATGGATGGATGGACGGCAACCTCGACGGAGATTTCTGCGACACGCTATGCACGGCGCACGGTGTCCTTTCCGATGAATGGATCGTTCAGGATGCTCCCGTGGTGCCCGGCGAACATGTCTTTACTCTGATCAATCCGGGCATAGTAGACGCCGCTCATCATGATGGCATCTTTCGATGGAGACTGACGGAAGTGCCGGTTGGACGCGAGGGCTTCGGTTTGGTCGATCCCTTCAATTGTTCCTCGATGAGCTGTGGCGCCGTCGCCCTAAGTTGCGTCGGAGAGGTGGAAGACTACATCCTTGAGGACGCACTGGAACCTCCACGGCCTTTCGCAGTCACGCTCTATCACGGCACCGGCGGGACTCTTATCTTGCGCTGGATGGCACCGCTGACCTGCGACTATCTGATTTACAGCACAACGAATCCCAATCATGATGGCAGTCCACCGGGACCAGATTGGGCACTTGAAGTAACACTTGAGGATGTTCCCGCCGGGCCTGCCCAATGGGCTGATCTCGACGGTCAGGCAGTATCCTATCGAAACTACATCATCGTAATGAGCTGCCCGTAAAGGAACTCGCGCCAACTTGTACTGTGGTATTTCGCGGGGCCAGATTCTCAACCTGCTCGGAATTGTCGCTCACAAAAAAGCCCGACTATCAGCACGCCGGGCTTTTTCCATGCGGTTCTCGGAGGCCGGTTAGGGCGCAGCGGCACCCGTTTTCATCGGCGCTTTGAAGATAACCGTCGTGAACAGCTCAATGATGAAACCCCAAAGAATGCCGAACAGCGACAGCGTGATGAATCCCCCGAAGTCGGGAGCGTAAACGGACATGGGCAGCGTTCCCAAGAACCCCATCAGGATGCCATGCAGGAACCAACCGAGTTTCCAAGCGGAGATGCCTATCGCAAGGCCAATGAAAGCTCGGTTGAGAACAGTTGCCCACATCATGCAGCAGGTCATTTCGTCGCCCATTTTCCACTTTCCACCATAGGCGCAGAGCAGCCCGGTGATGATGCCGAAAAGGATAGCAATGCACAAGCGTTTGGCATAGACCATGGTGACACTCCTTCACTTTTTTGATGGTGATGTTCCTATGGAAATTCTCCCTGCCGGCTGAAGCCAGCTTCAGGAAGGTGAAAACATGAACCTATCTGAGAATATTGCTGAGGCAGACGACGATGGCGGCGGTCGTGCCCCGAGTTTTGCCACACCCCAACGACAACAAAAACCTATCATACCCATCAAGCGAAGTCGTAAGATGGACTTACACACTTTATCCGTGGCGGGGTAAATCGCTTGCCGGCTTCGAATACGCCAGTGGATTTGAAGCTATGATGATAACTGAGGTTGAGTGGAATGATTCCCGCCAGCGCTGCACTGGGCTCCTGCAACCTGAGAGCCCGCCAAATGCGTCGTGCCACGGAGCTTCTTGAGTAGTACTTGGACTGAACCCAGCGGAATCCATCTTGGAGAGTCTCGGGGCTCATCTGCTTTGGCTGGAAAACAACATTGGCAAAGTCGTATTTCTTCCAGTCCTTATCGAAGATCCTGCCTTCCGAATCCAACTGTGCAAAGAGTTCTGTTCCAGGCAGGGGCGTGAGGATCGTGGCAGTAATCAGATCCAGTTTTGTCTGGTAGGCAAACTCAAGAGTTTGCTCAAAAATCGAGGGGGTGTCACCGTCCAGTCCGAAGATGACGGCTCCGATAACGGCGATTCCCGCCCGGTGAATCTTCTCGATCGCGCTGCGATAATCCACTCCCCGGTTGATGTGTTTGCGGGAAAATCTCAGGTTTTCCTGCGAAAGCGATTCGAAACCGATGAAAACCATGCGGCATCCCGCCGCAGCCGCCAGGCGCAGCAGTTCGTCATCCTTGGCGAGGCCGATGCTGGCCTGACTTGCCCATCGTTTCTTGAGCGGAATCATTTTCGCGAAAAGCTCTTTCGCGAAGCCGGGAGCGCCTATGATATTATCGTCCATGAAAGCCACATGCCGACCCAGTTGCTTGAGTTCCTCGATGACCTCATCAACAGGACGGGTACGATAGCGGTATTTGCTGAAGGCGGCGACCGAACAGAAGGTGCAGTGATGGCAGCAGCCGCGTGAAGCCTGCAGTGAATCCGGCACCAGATAAGCCGATTGCCTGATCAGGCTCCGATTAGGAATCGGCAAGCCTTTGAGATCAATCGGTTCACTCTCGTAAAGCGGCTTGAGCTTTCCCGCGACAAAATCCTCGATCATGCGAGGCACATTGTTCTCCGCCTCACCGATGCAGATCGAATCGGCGTGCTGGATCGCTTCGTCCGGCATGAAAGTGGCATGGTAGCCGCCCATGATAACGGGTTTGCCCTTTTCCTTACGGAAGCGGTCTGCGATTTCGTACGCCCACGGAGCACAGAAGGTCATGAAAGAAAGTCCGACAAGATCCGCATCGGTGTCGAAATCTACCGGTTCAATGTCCTCGTCGATGATCCGGGTTTCCACATAGGAAGGCATGGCGGCAGCAACATAGAGACTGGGGAGCATCGAGAATCGCAAGGCTCGCGTCTTGCGGCTCGCGGGTCTCTCTTTGGTCGCGCGGAAACGCGGGTCAGTAGGAACGATCAGAAGGAATTTAAGTTTATCTCTCAAGGTTGCCTTTGGAGGAAATTCGTCTATCTCAATTGTAAGATAGACTCATGTTTAGGAGAATCAGTAGCAGGCTATCCATAGTGCTTCTTGTACCATTCTTGATACGCCGCTTGCTTTTCCTTGACGGCCCGCCACCATGCTTCGTTTTCCGCATACCATTGGACCGTCTTTTCCAATCCCTCTTGAAAACTGTGTCGCGGTTTCCAACCGAGTGCATGAATCTTCTCCGTCGCCACGCTATAACGGCGATCATGACCCGGCCTGTCCTTAACAGATCGGATAAGACTCTCCGGCTTGCCGAGCAGTTTTAGAGTTTCCTTCGTCACGGTGATATTCATTTCTTCATTTCCCGCGCCGATGTTGTAAATCTCTCCGAGAATTCCTTTTTGCAGCACGAGATCCAACGCCTCCACTTGATCTTCCACATAGAGCCAATCGCGCACATTCTTGCCATCGCCATAGAGAGGGAGCGGCTTGTTGTCAATCGCGTTGGTGACAAATAGCGGAATGAGCTTTTCGGGATATTGATACGGGCCGAAATTGTTTGCGGAACGCGTGATGAGCACGGGCAGACGATAGGTGACAAAGTAACTGTGCGCCAAGAGTTCGCCACCCGCTTTCGATGCCGAGTAAGGTGATGACGGATTCAGTGTGTCGGTTTCTTTGAACGAGCCGACCTCAATCGAGCCATAGACTTCATCCGTGGAGATATGAAGAAATCGCTCAATTTTGTATTTCTTTGCTGCTTCAAGCAGAACGAAAGTCCCGCGCACATCGGTATCCACAAACGCGCCCGCCTCATGAATGGAGCGATCCACATGAGTCTCCGCGGCGAAGTTGATCATCGAATCGCAGCCCGCCATCGCCTTGGCGACATCGTCAGGATTGCAGATATTCCCATGAACGAAGCTGTAGCGCGGGTCCTTTTCGATGTCGCGCAGGTTCTCTAAATTGCCCGCGTAAGTCAGCGCATCTAAATTCGCAATCCGCAAATCCGGATACTTGCGCAGTATGTATCGAATGAAATTGGAGCCGATAAACCCCGCCCCACCGGTAACAAGAAGGCGGTTCATAGCAGTTCGAATTTACCTCTTCTCAACAAGTTTTGTCAAATCCTGTACCGGAGTATGCAAGTCCGAGATTAGGAATCTCAGGAGGTCAGAAGTGCTACCGAATTCACGGAGTATGAATTGGTTTGCTGAAGTCTTTATGAGCAGTTCCACTTTTTCAAGCTGGGGAATAGCACGCTCTTCGCACTTGAGCGCTTTGCTCACCAGTCTTTGCAATCTTGATTCTATTGGTTGCAGGCAATCTGCTGCAATCTGCTTTCGGTTCTGTTCCGATAGACGGCTGAAACGATCCCACGCAGTCCTTGGAGTTTCATTATCATTCTCAGCCCAATCGAATTGTATCCTGTGGTCTGTGAGTACTCCACGAATTGTTGGCCAATCAACCTTCAGAACGTCGATACCAAAACTCTCCATCAGTCTTATGGACGCTTCCGTCCAACTTCCCGATAGCACAGCGATGCTTCTCCGTATGGTTGGATATTGGAGTCGCAGACGGTAGTGAGCTACGCAAGTCCAAGAAGCCTTGTCTCTACAATGTTTCGTATATCTGAGATACTTTGATTCTATCAACACCAAAGGATTGCTTCGTTTGTCATATATTATGAAATCAATCTGATATGTATTGCCACTTGCATTGATCATCTTCTCAGCGGAAGGACGTTTTCTTCTGGTCGAAAGAGAGAAATCGAATTTCTCCACTTCGGAGCTTACAATATCCTGTATTCGCTGCTCTGCAAGCTTTCCAATCGCCTCCCCAATTTGACTACCATAGCTGACCGCCATATTACACCCAGATTGTTAGAATTGATTCTCTGAGCGGCACGGAATGCCTCTGTGGATTGGCACTCCATTTCCCCCCTCTTGCTCGGATCTGCTCCATTTCATATCCTCTATACCCAAGTCCCACCGCCAATTCGCCTAGCCATCGCTCAGTGGGTATGTGAACACCATACGGAGCGGAATCCCCCACAACGAGTACGAAAGCTGCACCGGGCAACAAGACATTCTTTGTCGCGGTAAGAACAGCCACCATGTCCCGAAAGTACTCGGCTGCCATAACATCATAATCCTTCTTTCCGCCGTGCCGCAGGCGTTCGCGACCGAGTTGACTGACAGCCTTAACTAGCTTCTGGTGTATATCGGCATTTGCTGTTCTTATGCTGATATCGACAAGTTCCCCTCCTCGGGACTTTGGTCTGGTTACTTGAGTGGTGGCTGCCGTTATCAATCGCTGGCGAACAGTAGTTGTAATGTCTTTCCAGGATTTGGCTTGACCGAAAAAATACATTTCCAATCGAGTCCGATCCGCGTAGTCATAGTTGTTTAGATAGGGAGGTGAAGTTATTGCTATGTGGAAGCGTAGCTTCGAAAAATACATGTCGAGCAGTCGTGCGTCGCACTCGAGGATCTCTGTCTTTGCGTCTTGGAAAGCGAGCGAAGCTGTCACAGTTGAAAGGTCATGGATCATCAGTCGCGCTTGAGTACCAAATGCAAGCAATCCGTCAACCTCTGATGCCTTTCTGTGGTTGGGAGAAATGTAGGGCCATCCCGTTTTTGCGGTCGATGCTCTTCGGAGAGCGGCTGTCAAGGCCAGTTCAAAGAAATCTCTCACACCAACTTGTTCCGACGAAGGCCAAATAGACCTTATTGTTTCTCGAACAGCAATGAGCTTGGTGAGGTTTTCCGAAGAAAAGCACTTATGTAGCAGCTCCGGCAAATTCTTGACGATCTTTCTTGCCTCAGA
>DYHQ01000107.1 GCA_020724065.1 Candidatus Puniceispirillum sp.
GACCCGGAGTCTATTACGTCATTGACACAATCTCAGTGAACTCTGGCGACAGTCTGCGCGTTTTGCCCGAGACAATTTTCATCTTTGATGGGCCATATCCATTTGAAATATATGGAATCCTCGTAGCCGAAGGGACCGAGAGCGATTCGATTGTGTTCACAACGGAGCAGACCGGTTCAAACCGCTGGCGGGGTTTACGCTTTGAAGGCTCCGGTAGTTCCGGCAGCCGACTCGTCTACTGCCTTATCGAGAAAGGGTATGCGATTGGCAACTGGCCCCGCAACTACGGAGGCGGGGTGTTTTGCTATGCTGCTTCGCCGAGTTTTGCCAACTGTGTCCTGAGATGCAACTCGGCTGACTGGTATGGCGGCGGGGTGTCCTGCTACTATTCCTCATCAAGCTTCACGAACTGCACCATCAGTGAGAACTCCACATTGTCAGACGGCGGCGGGATATATTGCTGCGAATATTCCTCACCAAACTTCGCCAACTGCGCCATCAATGGCAACTCCGCATTCCACGACGGCGGTGGCGTGTGGTGCGGCTCCATGGACTACTTGTCTTCGCCCAACTTCACCAATTGCACCATCTCTGGAAACTCAGCAAGCCGCTGTGGCGGCGGATTGCACTGCAGCTGGCTTTCTTCACCAATGCTCAGGAATTGCGCCATCATAGATAACACTGCGGGATGCGGTGGAGGCGCATATTGTTACTGCTCCTCGGCTTCCTTCGTGCATTGCATACTGAGTGCCAACTCGGCAAACGAAGTTGGCGGAGGAATGTGCTGCTATTCTTCTTTGGCGAGCTTCAACGGAACCATCATCGCCTTTTCGAATGGCCCGGGATTCTATTTTGAAAACAGCGCAGGGAGCCAAATCGAATACTGCACCATCTTTGGCAATAGCGGCGGGAATTTCACTTTTCATAACAGTGATCCATTTCATGGGCCGCTATTAGTTGGTCAGCCCTTCGTACTGAATGCCAACGCCGATTCCGCTGACATCTACATGAACATCTTCGTTGATCCCATGTTTGCAGATACGGCGGCGGGAGATTTTCATTTGACGGATTTCAGCCATTGCACTGGAGCGGGTGACCCGGCGGACACGGTGACCACGGATTTTGAAGGCGACCCGAGGCCGAATCCGTCATGGTCGTTTCCTGATATTGGCGCCGATGAGCATTGGTCGGGAAGTCCGGTTTTGCATTTGGTCGTTTCGATTACCGAGGGCAATGCGGTCTTGCATTGGACGCCCTTCGGCGCGGGGCCGTATTCCATCTACGGCGCGACGGAGCTTTTCGCAGCGGGAGCTTTGCTTGCTACGGTGAGCGACACGACGACATGGACGGATGGGGAAACGGCAAGCCGGCCGTGGCGATATCTTTATTATGTGATGGCGGAGTGGCCGGGTCGCGGTCGGCGTTGATGATGGACACGGCACGCCGTGTCCCTACACCTGAATGGCCGGGCGCGTCTGGAGACACGCCACGGCGACATTACGCTTGCCGGGCGGATGACACATCCACCACGGCGACCCGATTAGAAAAAATCCTTGCGACCTGATGAAAGAAAAATCCCAGCGATACAAATCGCTGGGATTCTCATTGATAGAGCTCTTATGAATTGTTCTATTCCGGTTCGACGGCCTCGAAAGTTTTCACTCCGTTCCTTATCAGGCGGAACAAAATGGCCTCTTTACGGCCTTCCAATTTCTTGGTGGCCTCACGATAGTCGGAGATGTCTTTGATTTCCATTCGGCCAATTTTGACAATGACATCGCCTACACGCAGCTTGTTGTGAGTCGGTCCGTCGGGATCCACCTCGGTAATGACGACCCCCTCCGCATCTTTCAGTTTCATCGCCTCGGCCTTGGATGCGGTCAATTCCTCGACTCGAATTCCCAGCCACGCTTCCTCTTCTTTTTCAGGTTCGCCGGGAGTTTGGATGCCAAGGCGGGAAGCATAGTCGGCGCGGTCGGCCAAAGTGAAGCTCAACAGTTTTTCTTTGTCATCCCGAATGACTTTCATCGTGACCTTGGACTTTGGCGCGTGGTCGGCGATGTCCATGCGGAACTGCGTGACATCGTGCATCGGCTTCCCATCCACCTCGATCACAATATCTCCCGCTTCCAATCCGCCCTTTTCGGCCGGCGTGTCCGTGTCCACTCGTTCAACAAAGATTCCTTGTGTGTCTTTGTTCACGCCAACAGCTTCCCTGAGTTCCGGCGTCAATTCTCGGGGCATCATTCCCAAATAGCCGCGCGACACCTTGCCGCTTGATTTGAGCTGTTCCACGACTTTGGTTGCCAGATTCATGGGAATGGCGAAGCCGATTCCCTGTCCGGAGGGATTGATCGCCGTGTTCATTCCGATGACTTCTCCGCGGATATTGCACAGCGGCCCGCCGGAATTGCCGAAATTAATGGAGGCATCGGTCTGAATGAAATCCTGAAAACTCGGCCCGCCACCCTGAATGGGCAGATTCGTGCGGCCTTTGGCGGAAATCACACCGACCGTAACCGTCCAGTCAAGACCAAGAGGATTGCCAATCGCAATTGCCCAATCACCAATTTGGATTTCATCCGAGTTGCCGAGAACGGCCACTTGGCTGTCATCAAGATCCGCGTCAATTCGAATCAAAGCGATATCGGTCTCGGAATCTGCGCCAACAATTTCCGCCTTCTGCTCTGTCCCGTCCGCAAGTTTCACCTTCACCTCGACCGCGTCCTCAACCATGTGGTTGTTTGTCAGGATATAACCGCTTTTGCTGACGATAATGCCGGATCCTGAGCTGGGCACACGATAGGAGCGAGGTTTCTGGGGTTCCACGCGCTCGCGGTGAAAGAATTCCCAAAAAGGTGAATCCTCAAAGAAGCGAAACGGATCCCATTCCTCGACATTGCCGACTTTTCTTTCCGTGCTGATCGTGACGACCGTGGGTTTCACTCGGTTCACAACGGGCACGAAGGGGCTGCTCCCCTCGGCGACACCCGGCAAAGCTGCCGACGGCGAATTCGCTTTCAGCAAAGATTCCTCGGCATTGGAAGAAGGTGTCCATTGGAATTTGGCCGAAAGCAGGACTCCTAATCCAATGCACGCCAAGCTTAATCCAACAACAATAAGCAGGTTCTTCAAAGTTGAGCGGGATTTCTGCTCCATCAGAGACTCCTAAATAAGGCAAATCGCCGTGCAAGAAACACGGCCACCTTATAAAACTGTCCGAACAGAATTCAGTTCCCCTAATGCAACTTTCTTAATAATATTGACTTGCGTGATTGCGGGGCTGTTTGGAGGAGCCGAAAGTCCGAGACGCCGTAGCAGAATTCCAAATGGATTTCGACTTCTTTCAGGAGATCCTGTGCCGTCGTGTCATTGAGGAGATTTGCCGTCCAACGCGGCTCGAATTGCCTCGCAGAGAGTGTCCAAATAGAAAGGCTTTTGAATGAATCCAACCGCGCCGGAGCGGAGAAGCTCCTGCGCAGGACCGTTGGGTGCATAGCCGCTGCAAACGAGAATTTTCATATCCGGCCGTCGTCGCTGAAGCATCGGAAAAGCCTCATAGCCATCCATCACCGGCATTCCAAGATCAAGCAAAGCCACTTCAATTGCACCCTCATAATTCTCAGCGATATAGACAGCCTCCTTCCCGTTATGGGCGGTCAAGACCCGGAATCCCAATTTCTCCAGAAGTTGCTTGGTGATGTCGAGAACAATGGTCTCATCGTCAATCAGCAGAATGGTTTCTGTTCCTCGGCGTTCTCGCTCTTTCGGTTTCGGCGCGGGCGGCGCCGCGCGCCGAACCGCCGGCAGGAGGACACGGATGGTCGTCCCTTTGCCGACTTCGCTCTCCACAGCAATATGCCCTTTGTGGTTCTTCACAATGCCATAGACCACTGCCAAACCGAGGCCGCGTCCTTGAGACTTCGTTGTGAAGAACGGTTCGAACATTCGGGCCAGGGTTTCGGCATTCATCCCGAAGCCGCTGTCTTGAATGGTGAGGGACACATAAGAACCGGGTTTCAGGTCGGCATGAGAACGTGCGAAGGTGGCGTCTATTTCTCGATTGCGGGTTTTCAGGCGAATTGAGCCACCATGTGGCATTGCCTCAGCCGCATTCACGCAGAGATTCAAAACCGCTTGCTGAATTTGTGCGGGGTCGGCCTCAATACTCGCCAAATCAGGCTCAAGGTCATCCTCAATGCGCGCTTGCGGCGAGAGGATTTTCTCCTGGAGACGCAACACATTCTGAACGGACTCATTGAGGTTAATGAGTTGCGGCCGGCTGTCTCCTCCGCGCGCATAGGTCAACAGTTGACGCGCCAGGATGCCTGCGCGGGTTGCCGACTCCTCGATCGTGGACAAGAGAGCATCCGCGCCCAGTTTCGGACTGAGACGGTCGCGCAACAAGATCACACTCCCTAAAACACCGACCATCAGATTATTGAAATCATGCGCAATGCCTCCGGCGAGCGTACCCACGCTCTCCATTTTCTGGGCAAAAAGGAGCTTCGCTTGCAGTTCCTTGCGCAGCACCGCCCGCTGCACACTCTCAGCAATTCGGGTGAGCAATCGGCGTTCTTCGGGAGTGAAGGGATAGACATCACTCCGACTGATACGGATCTGTCCGCGAGTCTTGCCTTCAATGAGAATGGGAATTTCCAGTGTCTGATTTGGATCATACTTCTCCGGACTCGCCTCAAACACCTGCTCATCCAAGACAATCGCCGCATAAGTCTCGCTTGGAGTCTCCATACCCGGCACGATAAGACGAGCGATTTCGGTAAGCAAATCCGGCAAGGAATCGTGAGTCTCAATCGCCTGACTGATCGAATAGATGCACGACAGCTCGTGCAGGAGTTGCTCACTCACGCGCTCAGACTCTTTGCGTTCCGTGACGTCTTGTACGACTCCGAAAGCTCCCAAGTAGTTGCCTTTCGCATCAAAGCGGGCGCTGGCATTCACCTTCAATTGGCGCCGATTCCCTTGACCGGTCCGAATCGTCAGCTCATAGATGGATCCGCTATTTCTCTTGCGGATAGTAGTTTGTCCGAGAATTTCTTGCCACGAATCCTCATCCACGAAATCTCGGAGATTTCTTCCAACAAGGTCGGTAAGTGGCACTTCGAAGATACGCGCAAAAGCAGGATTGCAGAATTGAATCACTTCTCGGTGGTCTACGATCCCGAGGCCTTCCTGGATAGCGTCCACAAGCTCCCGGTAGCGCCTTTCGGACTCCTGTAATGCCTCTTCCGTTCGACGCCTCACTGTGGAATCATGCGCAAAACACAGAGTGCCGACCGTTTGGTCAAGAGAGTCATGCAAGGGGCAGGTCGTCAGTTCAAAGACTCTTCCCTTTCCGAGTTCTTCGACGAGAGCCTGAAGATCACGGCCAAGAGCATTCTCGAGCGAAATCCGAAAAGTCTTGCATGCCGCTGCATTCATCCAGGTGACGCGCCTTTGCGCATCAACCAAAAAAATCATATCGGGAAACGCATCGAAAGTCGCCTTCCAGTCAATCGTGGTGTCCATCAACACACCTTTCTTTCAGCTAATCGTTGCCAACATCATCCCCATGCACATTCCATGTCTCATTGAATCTGGGTCATCAGTACTCGATATTCCAAACAAAGTGAACCTCGCATCTCCCGAGCAACCGTAGTAGCATCAGAAGTGCGAGGCGCCAATTTGGCAAGAAGAAGGGAATCCCGAATCCCGCGAAAAACCTATGCTTTCATCGCCGTGAAAGACTCGCCGATAATCCCCAGAGCTTCATCAATCTCCCTCTCCGTAACCAACATGGGCGGTGCCAAGCGAACGATGTTGCCGTGAAGCCCACCCTTTCCCACAAGGAGACCGCGCTTGCGCGTCTCCTCAAAGAATTGCAGAGTCGCTTTGGCGTTCGGTGTGCGGTCGCCTCGTGTCTCATCTTCGACAAGCTCCATCGCCTGCATGAGTCCCATGCCGCGCACATCGCCAATGATTCGAGGATACTTCTGTTTCAGTGCATCCAAACCATCACGCAAGCGGCGGCCAAGCTTTTCCACTCGCGCGGGGATATTCTCATCCAACACAATGCGCAGTGTTTCGCTGGCCGCCGTGCAGCAGACGGGATTGCCGCCAAAGGTCGAAATCGAAAGCGCCTTAATCGAATCCGCCACTTCGGGAGTAGCAATCGTCGCACCGAGTGGCATACCATTAGCGATTCCCTTGGCCATCGTCATGATTTCGGGTTCAACACCGAAATGCTCGATACCGAACATCTTGCCGCCGGTGCGTCCAAACGCCGTCTGCACTTCGTCGCAGATGAAAACGCCGCCATGTTTGCGCACGATTTCGACAGCGATTTGAAAATATTTTTTCGGAGGCACGATGAAACCGGCGACACCTTGAATGGGCTCGGCCAAAAAACCGGCGATTTTACCTGTGGTCGTCGTCCGAATCAGTTCCTCAATATCACGCGCGCATGCCAAATCGCAAGAGGGATATTTCAGTTTGAAAGGGCACCGATAGCAGTAGGGCGAAACAGCATGTTTCACCGCGGCGACTTGCGTCGGCAGCGCGCGCCAAGTGGAATGCGCGGTCAGTGCCTGAGCAAGCACCGTGCGTCCCGAATAGCCGTAGCGCAGCGCGATGATTTCTTGGCGACCTGTGTACAGCTGTGCCAACATGAATGCGGTTTCATCCGCCTCCGTTCCCGAGTTCGTAAAGAACGACTGCTGAAGTCGCCCCGGCGCAATCTTCGCGAGCATCTCGGCCAAAACAACAATCGGCTCTGTGGGATAGAGCGTCGAGACATGGCCGAGTTTGTCCATCTGCGCTTTGACCGCACGGTTAATGCGCTCATTCGCATGCCCGATGGATACCGTCAAAATGCCGCCGAAGAAATCAAGAAGAATAGTCCCATCGGTATCCTTCACGCGTGTGCCTTTGCCCTCAACTAAGACGAGCGGTTTCTCGTAGTAGTGCGCAACGCAGGGGAAAAGAAATTCTTTTTGCCTGCGGACGATGTCGTCTGTTTTGCTCATCTCATTGTGTGGTTTGGAAATCTTGGCTGTTTTCATGAATTTATCTCAGAGTTGATAATGTTGTTCTACCCCCCTGTCCCCCCCCCCCGCGAGCAGGGGGGAAGTCAAAGTCTCCCCCCATTTCATGAGGGGACGGAAGGGGGGTCTCATTTGAGGGACAGAAGGGAGATCACACATCACGAACTACATTCTGTGCATTCAACGCAACCGCCTCTTCAGAAACCGCCCCTTCCCGCGCTCGACTCTCAAATCTCCGTCTTTGTATTGGACGCGACCCGCCGCAATCACGCAGGTAGGCTTGCCCTTGACCTTCATTCCTTCAAAAATATTGCGGTCGCATTTCGAGACGTGATGGGCGGCTGAAAGAATCGTTTCTCCCATAGGGTCATAAATGACAAGATCAGCATCCGCGCCGGGAGCAATCGTTCCCTTCTGCGGATAGAGATGAAAGATGCGGGCAGGAGCTGTCGCGAGCAAATCCACCATGCGGCACAAATCAAATCGCCCGGCCTCAACTCCGTAGGTATAGATGAGACCGAGACGGTTCTCGACTCCCCCCGCTCCATTGGGAATTTTGGTGAAATCGCTTAGTCCCATTTCTTTCTGACCTTTCTGCATGAAGGGGCAATGGTCCGTGCCAATCGTCTGCAGCGTGCCGTTTTGAAGCCCTTGCCACAGCGCCTCGCTATGCCCCTTTGGTCGAATCGGCGGCGACATCACATACGCCGCGCCTTCAAAATTCGGCTTGTCATAGACCGAATCATCCAAGAGCAGATATTGCGGACAGGTTTCGCCGTAAGCCTTTTGACCAGTTCGCTGCGCTTTCGCCAAGGCGTCAACGGCTTCACGACAAGTCATGTGAACAACATACACCTCGGCACCTGTCATGCGCGCCAGAGCCAGAAAACGTGCCGTGGCTTCTCCTTCAAGAGCACTTGGCCGCGAGAGGGCGTGGTATTTGGGTTCTGTTTTGCCTTCGGCCAGAAACTTCTTCTGCAGATGCAAAATCACATCGCCATTCTCTG
>DYHQ01000012.1:0-21569 GCA_020724065.1 Candidatus Puniceispirillum sp.
GTTCGCGAAGTGAAATCAGTTGCCGAATTCGCCATCACGACTCCTTGTCAAATCAGAGAGAAATGGAAAACCGATCCTTGCTTCCACAGACTATGACCGTCCAGCCTTTCGGAACAGGGGAGAAAGAAAACCCAGAAAATAACGCAGATGAATGCCCGTATCCAACAGCCATAGAAGGGGCGGTGGATACCGGTCGCGAAGATGCTTGCGCACGAAAATCCGCATCGCTTCAAAAAAGAACCAGTCAGGTCGGCTGGAGCTGCGTCTCATACTGGCTCCTTTGACATGAATGATGGAGGCACGGGGAATGTACCAGACTTCCCATCCCGCTTGCTTCATTCGCCAGCACCAATCAATATCTTCTCCATAGAGGAAATAGTCCTCATCAAAATAACCCACCGCTTCGGCTGCTTCTCGCCGCGCCATCATGCAAGCCCCACTCAAGGCATCCACTTGGGTTTCGTAGTTCGGGTCCAAATAGGTGAGATAATACTTACCGAAAAGCCGACTGCGCGGCAGAAGCGCCGAAAGGCCGAAAAGCCGGCTAAAGGCGACCAGCGGGGTCGGAAAGCCACGGCGACATTCCGGACGGAATCGCCCTTCCGGACTGACGATTTTCGGTCCGCACACTCCGGCTTGAGTTCGGCTTTCCATGAATTCCACGAGTTCCTGCAAAGCTCCACGCTGAACAACCGTGTCCGGATTGAGAATTAGGATGTATTTGGCCTTCGATTGGGCTATCCCCTGATTGTTGGCACGGCCATAGCCCCAATTTTCGCGATTGGACAGGATGTGCACTTGCGGCCAGTTCGCTTCCAGGAATTCCACCGAGCCGTCGGTTGAAGCGTTGTCCACGACCCAGACTTCGCTGATGAGTGGCTCGGCCGTCTCATAGAGCGAACGCAACGCCTGATCCAGCAGCTCGCGCACATTGTAGTTCACGACGACTACCGCAATACACGCACGCTCCGGCATCAAATCTTTCCCAGCAGACTTCGGAGCCGGAGCTTCCAAACCATAAAAACCGCTTCATAGACGATGTGTTTGGACATTTTGGAGGTGCCGACTCGCCGTTCGACAAAGATGATCGGAATTTCACAGTAGCGAAAACCTCTCTTCCATGCTTTGAAATTCATTTCAATCTGGAAGGAGTACCCTCCTGATTTGACGAGATCCAAGTCTATGGCCTTGAGGACTTCGATGCGCCAACACTTGAAGCCTGCGGTAGGATCTCGGATAGGCATGCCGGTGATGACGCGGGTGTACCAGGCCGCAAAATAGGAGAGCATGAGTCGGCGCAACGGCCAGTTCACAACGGAGATTCCGTCAACATATCGTGAGCCAATGACAAAATCATAATCCACGATCTTTTCCATGAGGCGAGGCAAATCGTGGGGATCATGAGAGAAGTCTGCATCCATTTCAAAGACGAAATCGTAGCCTTCGCGTATGGCGTACTTGAATCCTGCCACATAAGCAGTGCCTAATCCCATTTTCCCGGGTCGCTCGATGAGTCTCAGGCGCGAGTCATTGTGTTGCCGCTCCTTGATATACGCAGCGGTTTGGTCGGGCGAATTGTCGTCCACAATCAGAACATCGAGCGTAGGATTCTGCTCGAAAATTATGTCGAGTAAGTGGCCAATGTTCTCCCGCTCGTTATAAGTGGGAATCGTGACAAGCCCCCTCATAGCCGGCACCCTTTCTGTTTAAAGGTCCGTAGTTTCTCGGCGACTTCCCCCGATTGGCGGGCGATGATCTGGGCGGCAAAAACGGCCGCATTGGCCGCACCGGCGCGCCCCAAGGCCATCGTCGCTACAGGCACTCCTGAGGGCATTTGGACGGTGGACAGCAAAGCATCTACTCCATCGAGTGAGGAACTTGGAAGGGGAACACCTATGACGGGCAGGATCGTCTGGGCTGCGCATGCCCCAGCCAAATGCGCCGCCATGCCCGCTCCCGCTATGATGAGTTGGTTGCCCCGTGCCTCTGCGTCGGCCAAAAGTGCGCGTAATCTCTCCGGTTCGCGATGAGCCGAACAAACAACGAGTTCATAGACAATTCCAAAGTAGTCGAAGTATTTGTCTATGCCGGAGAAATCGTCGCGGTCCGACTCGGACCCCAAAATGATAAGGACTTGCGGCAAGGCCAATCCCAAACCTCCCTTAGCAAAAAACCATCGCACGGCTCACAGAAAGCGTGAGATGGTTCTAATCAAAATGTTGCCGTTCTGGTGCCTTCTCACTCGCCAAAGTCAATCGGCTTGGATACCGGATCAAAATAGATTCGCAACGAGGTAATGAGGAAGGGACCGCTGAAGTCGGTTTCCCATGCCCGATTCACCAGAGGGTGCACGACCCTGCTGCGCTCACCATTGAAATCAATATCCGTCATCTCCGTCACATTGGCCAAGCGATAACCTCCTCCGAGGCAAAGTCCTAGTCGTTGTCCTAAGAAAACTTCGATGGCTCCGTTCACCAAAACGCCGAAGGTGCGTCCCGTTCCATCGAAAATGGAATTTCCTGGTTGCCATAGAATATCCTGCTTCGCGACCAGGAAATCAACACCACCGCCGACATAGGCGCGAACTCCCCTTGCCGGCGCAAAGACGACATTACCGAGCACAAAAACTTCGGATGCACGGCTTGACAGAGTCAGAGTCGTGTCTTCCCAACTGGCCTCACTCTCGAAGTCGAGCAAGGAATTGTACCCGATATTCCATTGGAAATGCTTTTCTTGTCGCCAGAGCAAGGAAAAGCCACCCGAAGGCCCCGCGTAGTTTGCGGTGATCGTGGCTCCTGGTGAACCTTCGTAATAGTCTAACACATCCCGCGTGTCCGAGACCTGGTAGAGAGAAAAGCCACCTCGGAATTCCACTCCATATTTCCGCGTATCGTCGTCTGCAAGACCTTCTTCGATACCCGCGAAAGAAAACAGAACGGAAACGAGAAACGCTCCCAATACTACCTGCTGTTTCATTGTCCCTCCGCTGCGGCCAATTTCTCGAATTGCTCAAGTCGGGAGGCGGCGCCGGCATCAGTGGGATGCCTTTGCAACCATCCCCGGATCACTCGGATTGCGTCATTGTAATCCTTGGTTCTCTCATAGCACTGAGTCAAGGCTCCAATGATCTGGCCATCATCCATGTTGTCTTTCAGAACTTCTTCAAAGACCTGCGCGGCGGCATCATAGGCTCGCACGCTATAGAGAATCGAAGCGGTCTGAGAAAGTCCGGCTCGATCCTTTGACGCCAATATCCTGTCCACGATTTTCTGCACCTTGGCCGAATCCTGAAAGACTTGGTGCTGGATGGCGGCGTAGCGGGCCAGGGTTTCCATTGAGATGTCTCTCGCCTGAGCCACCTGATCCAATCGCCGACGCAACTCTTCAGGCCGACCGAGGTCATAGTACATTTTGCCGAGTTGGAGTGCAATATCGGCGTTCGACATCGGACTCAGCTTCTCTGGAATGAGGTAGTCCATTTGGTCCAACAAGTAGAGGGCCTTGTCGCGATTCGACAACCTGTCGAAATCCTCGAGCTTAACCTCGCCGGCAGAGTACCTGAGAGTCGCACGATTCGTGTCCTCCGGCACTCCGGTGTAATAGTAGGCGAGCTGCAGGAACGAGGACCGGTAATTTTGAAGAAGTTTCTGAACATTGTCATCGAAGTGAACCCGCGGGTCATTCAATCCACGGTAATGACCTTGATAAACCTCCATGATGTTATGGAACAGCTTCTCCGGGTTAATGATCTGTCCGCCTGCCGGATTCAAGCGGAATGCCAGACCTTCCATCGTCAGGTAATCGCGCAGACCGCACATGTTGGAAGAGGCCACCGTCACGGCGAAGTACACCGGTCGCGGCTGGGGAGTTCTGCGCGGATCAAAGTTCGTTCGCAGAATATCCATGACCATCATATCCTGCACGCGAAGGAAGTTCTTGTCCCGCTCCTCAGGTCTGTAGGGCACATAGAGCGTGGCGGGCATATTCCAGACCATCTTACCTTCGGGCGTATTCAACTCAATCCGCTGTTTCTCTTTGGGCCAATAGCGAGAGAGGAGCGCCGTGGCATCTCGTTCATCAATGAAACGGTCAATATAGGCATCGCCGAAACTGATCGGAACACGCGGCTGACGGTCTCGAAGCTGCTTGATGTACCACCCCGTATTCAAGAGGCTGAGATTGACGATGCGGACATCCTTGCGAATGCCTTCCACTTCCTGCAGGTACCACAGAGGAAAAGTGTCGTTGTCGCCGTTGGTGAAGAGGAGTCCATAGGGAGCGCAGGACATTAGCATATTGTAGGAATAGTCCCACGCGATATAATTTCCTGTCCGGTTCTGCATGGGGAAGTTCTTGACAAGCATGATGCCTGGAGTGAATACAAAAAGAAACGCCCCTGCAGCGACCAAGAGTCCAAGCCTCTGCTTCTGCCGCCGAATCCACGACGAAACACCGTCGAGCACGGCCGTTGCCCCCAGGCCAATCCAGATGGCGAAGGTGTAGAAGGAGCCGACATAGGAATAATCTCGTTCGCGTGGCTGCGGATCATCCTGGTTTACATACAAAATAATCGCATACCCTGTCATCAAAAAGAGAACGAGTACCGCCAGCCCCATCCGTCTATCGCGATAAAACAGGTAGCCGATGCCCAGGAGACCCAAGAGAAAAGGCAGACCGAGAACATAACTGTTCTGCACACCGGCATCTTGAAACTCGGATTCGGGAGCGCCCTCTCGACCCACGAATTGCCAAAGCAGATACCGATTGTACATCTTGTGAATCTGATACTGCCAAAAGAAATCCCATTTGGACCGGTACTTCGGGTCATTATTCCATGCACGATCCACGATGGAATGCTCGCCATATTGTTCTCGATTCAGGTAGGAAAGGAAAGCCGTCGGCGTTTCCGGATCGTTCTCGTCAATGGGTGGATCCATATTCGACCGGACATACAGCATTCCATAAGTGGAATAGCCGACAATCACCAGAAACAAGCACGCCAAAACGGTCGCAAAAATATGGGACTTGGCCCATGCCGCCCAGACGAAACCGAGCACGAGGAGGATGACGATCATCGGAGGTGCCCACAGACCCAGTTTCGCCGCCGAGCCCGGAAGCCACTTGACAACGCCGGGGTAAACAGCGACAAAAGCGGCACCCGCAGCGATACACATGACCACAAAACTTCCCCAACTGAATTCCCGCTTTCGAAAATAAATAATTAAGGCCAATGTGGGAATGGCCAGGACATTGAGCAAATGGACGCCCGTGGCCAGCCCCATGATGTAGGCAATCAATATCAAAAGGCGTTCGTTGCCCGGCTGATCAGCTCGTTGGTTCCATAATAAGATTAGCCAAACGACAATATGCGTGAAGAACTGCGCGAACGCATAGACCTCGGATTCCACCGCGTTGAACCACATGCTGTAGGAAAAGCAAAGCGCCAGTGCGCCGATGGTCCCGCTGCCATAGACGATGATTTGGTCAGCGACGGTTCGCTCGGGTCCTCGCCAATGCCGGATGATCATCACAATCGTGAGATAAAGGAAGAATATGGCCAAGGCACTCAGAACCGCTGACATGATACAGACACGACAGGCAATGTCTGTCGGGAAAGGCAGGAGTGTGAAAACCCGTCCCAGCAAAAGGAAAAGCGGAGAGCCCGGCGGATGGGGTACACTGAGCGTATAGGAACAGGCCACAAACTCGCCGCAATCCCAGAAGGGAACCGATTTGGCGACCGTGATGAAATAGACAATTAGGGCCGTCAGCAGGACGAAGACTGCGGAGATTCGGTGAGGCCAAGGACTTACCAACCCGCTGGAACCAGGTTCTTGAATGTCTTTTTTTTCCTGAGAAAGTAGGCGATCACGAGGCTCTTTGGCAGGATGCTTGTCAGGGCTTGCCGATCCGGGAGCGACCTTAGTCGCTGAACCTCTCGCCGTTTCTTGAGAAGAAGCCATAAGTGTGACAGAATCCATATATAGGCGGCAATGACCGCCACCGACCTTTTAGGTTCCCGGCGCAGCGGGGAACTCACCAATGTCACCAAATCGAAGAGAAAACGCCCTCCCAACGATGGAACCAGCCATCCGAAGCTGTAATTCTTCATCAGCATCATGAGGCTGTTTCTCTGATTGTAATAGATTTTCAGAAAGCGTTCCGATGAAAGAGCGGCTCCAGAATAATGATAGACGACTCCCCGAGGCGCGACGCGTACCTTCCACCCGCACAGATGCAGTCTCCAGCAAAGGTCTATCTCTTCCATGTGGAGGAAAAAAGTATCGTCAAGTCCCCCAACCTCCAAATAAGCCGCTTTGCGAATGATGAGCGCCGCACCGGTAGCCCAGAAACACTCTCGCGCGTCGTCATATTGTCCCGCATCAGGTTCGAGTACATCAAAGACACGCCCACGCGTGAAGGGATAACCATAGCGATCCAAGAAACCACCACAGGCCCCCGCGTATTCAAAGCGCTGCCTCTCTTTCAGGCCCCGAAGCTTGGGCTGACAGGCGGCCAATCGTGCGTCGGCTGCAAAGAGCTCCAGAGCGTGGTCCAGCCAGTCGGGTTCAACCTCCACATCGAAGTTCAACAGAACGAGAATCTCGCCCGAAGCGCATGCTATGGCTCGGTTGTAAGCTCCACTGTATCCCCAATTCTTATCAAACGCAATAATCCTGACTTCAGGGAAATTCTGCCGAATGTAGCTTAGGCTTCCGTCCTTCGACGCATTGTCCACAACAATGATTTCCGCGGGACGATAGCGCGTCGCCGCAAGCGTCTCAAGACATCGTGGCAGAAATGGCAATCCATCATAATTTAGGACAATAATACTGACGAGAGGGTTCTGTCGGGTCGAAGATACCATGAAATTTTTAGAATTTACGCATTTTCCTACATAATGTCAAGCCACAAGTCATCTTGTTTCCTACCTGTCTCACTCTCCAATCACTATCTTGTCCTCCACTACCCTCGCCCCTGCATGCCCTCTTTGAACGGCATCTTTCTTCGCCTCCTCCGCCTCGGCTATTGTACGGAAATCTCCCACGCGAATGAACCAGAAGGGCGCTTCACATACCAGATAAACAGGCATCTTGAACTCACTCGTGGCTTGCGTTCGGAGCGCACGCGCAGAGCTCTCGTCAACCACAGCGGCAATCTGTACTCGATATCCGAAGGTTTCTCCAGACTGTCTCGCCTTCTCTCCCGCTAATTCCGCCTCAAAAACATCCCCGCCCAATTGCACGGCATCATAGGGCTCAGGCATGCCTCTCGCACTGTCCGTCAACACTGTAGGGGGGGACTGCCTCTCGGTTCTCGCTACAGGCCGAATGCACCCAATTTCCGCCAGACCTGCCAGCAGCACCAGGAAGAGAAGAACGATTTTCATATTTGCTCCGCTTGTGCGGCCGGAATCCATCCTCGCCTGCCATCAGCCAATTCAATATTCAGCCATCCTGCCAAGCCTGACTTGATACGGATTTTGAGCCCTTCGTGCAGGGCAAAGACATCCTTGGCGGCCTCGTCCGGGGCACTCTTGACATCAACTTTGTCAACCGTGATAATAGCATAAGACTGGCTATCGAGAATTGACCGCCACACGAAAACCATGCCGAACACGAGCCAGACAACAACAACGACCGTCGGGACTGCGCGACTGACTCGACCGCCCAAGAGAATGACCGCAATAATGCAGGCACAGGACAGCACGCCGAACCAAATGAAAAGAAGACGCAGCTCACGAAGAGAAAAGAAATCCCGCGCGACATCCACCCAGTTCCAGATGATCAGCCGCACCGGTGCTTCCACGCGATCCACGACGGATAGTCGTGCCAGACCCAAGTTAGCGGTGACATCCTTGTCGCGTGGCAACAGATTCTTGGCACGTTCATAGAAAAGAATCGCCTGAGCCGTGTGTCCTGTCCGAAAATGGGCATTACCGAGGTTATAACAGAGAGCTCCGCTTTCATACCCTCGCTCATAGACTGACTGCCACGTCCCCAGTGCTTCATCAACCTTCCCATGGCGATATGCATCCACTCCCTTCTCGAAAAGCGACTTGGTGGCGCTGGTGGCGGCTACACTATAGGAAAAGAGAAGAAGCAAGAATATCGTTGTGCGCCTCATGTCTTCTTCCCCTCTGCCGCTACGATATGTTCCACGGCTTCAACGATTTGTTCAGCTTCGCGCAGAAGCTCACCGCGTCGTGCGGCTGGAAAGTCGCCGGACGCAAATCGCGCAAAATCGCATTCGTCCAAGATTCTGCGTGCTTGCTCCAGAATCTCCGTTGGCCAAACCCTTTCTTTCCAAGCCTCTTCCAGTTGCAGCATTGTGAAATCCTCTGCTGGCCGATTCAGCCTTCCCGCGAGGTAGTCTCGAAGTGTGTGCGTTACCGCGCCATAAAACACCTCTCCGTCACTGCGACCAAGCACTTTCCGTGCTCTCACCAGCCCTTTGCGGGCTTGGCTTGGAGCGCGAAGATTCCGCAGACGAAGCGGTGTTCCTGCTAATTTGTCCCGTCGTCGCCTCTCGACAAACACAACCGCAACGGCAGCCCAGGGAGCTGTCAGCGCAAGCCAAAATGTGATTTCTTCATAAGGCGCAACGCCTCGGCGATGGAACGCACCGGATTTCACCTTCATGTAGGCGATATCCTCAGCGATTTGCTCGACACCTCTCTTGAGCGCTACCGGAACACCTCCACCAGCCCCTCCGGTCTCCGCTCCCTTTTCGACTTGTAGCGTCAGCGGGGGCGTGGAGAGGGTATGATAGCGTTTCGATTTCGGATTGAAGAAGCTGTAGGTGATTGACGGAATATCTTGAACTCCCGCCGCCCGAGGGATAAGCAGATATTCAAAGGTCTTCGAGCCGCTAATATTCCCCCCTGTCCGGCGAATGTCCTCTGTCACTTTTGGATCGTAGGATTCAATATCCGGTGGGAAGAAAGTCTTCGGGTCCGGTATTGGGTCAGCCAAGGTCTTGATATTTCCTTCCCCGTTGATTCTGAAAGTGAGCGTGACCGCCTCGTGGGCCGAAACGGCTGTTCTGTCGAGGGTGGCCTCCATCTTGAAATCGCCCACAGCGCCCCCGAAATCAGCCGGCTGGCTTTCGACCGGCAAGGGCTCCACTTCAATTGCCACGGTCGGCGACTGAACCTCTCGGGTCTCAGTGCGTGCGCCCATGCCAAAGAACGGGTCGTTGAAAAGGCCGAAAGGATCGCGCCGGCGCGCCTTAACTTCAACCTGTATCCGAAGAGTCAGCGGTTCGACGGTCAACTTCCCGGTCTGCGTCGGAAAAAGAGCCATTTGCTTGAACACAGCTACTCGATGCTGAACCCCACTGATGACTTCCTCGTGAACAGGAAGGTCGCGAGGAAGTGGCACCTCCTCGGCCCAGAATCCGGCGGTACGAGGCAGACGAACAATCTCTGGGCTTGTGATTGAAGCGCGGAAATAGATGGAATAGGTCAACAGGACTTTTTCATTCTGATAGGTTCTTTTTTTATCCGTGCGAACGCGAACGAAAACATCCTCGGTTTGACCCTTTGGGCCGCCCGGCGTTGTCGGTTCTCCGGCACCAGTGATTTGAATTTCTATGGGTTGCGTTGCATACTGTTTGCCTTTGAAGTTCAAGCTACTTGCACCGATTTTGCCGGCGCCCGGAGTGGAAGCTCGAAGAACATAAGTATAGGTCGTCGAGCCGATCATCCGGCCATTGATAATCTGCAATTCGGTAGAGCGAAACGGTCCACCGGCCAATTCAAGTCCAACCAAAGAGGGCGTCACGGGCACAGGGACACCCGAGGCTGCTCCTTTGACCTCAAGAAGTAGCTTCACTTGCTCTCCGACCCGGACGCTCATTTGATCCACGCTGGCACGAAACTCAATCTGAGCTTCAGCAATGCTCGCAGACAGCAGAAGGAGTAGAAGCATTGACCACATCCTACCAGTCCTTCTCCCTCTTCGGCCTCGCGACAACCTGCATCTTCTTCACCTGCTTTAAGGCGTCTTGTTCGTTCTGCAGCAGCGCGTTGAGAATCCGCTCGGCTTCCTCCGGACTCATCTGTTTCTGTTCCTGCGGCTGAGTCTGTTGCTGTTGCTGCGGCTGTTGTTGTTCTTGCTCTTGGTTACGCTTCCGTTCATCGTCTTGATTTTGGTCCGGCTTCTGATCCTGTTGCTGCTGTGAATCCTGCTTATCTTGTTGCTCTTCGTCATTCTGACTTTGCTGTTCCTGATTCTGCTGGGCCTGCCTCAATGCACGCCGTGCCAATTCCAAGTTGTATTTTGCGTCTTCATCATTAGGATTGCGTTTCAAGGCCTCGATATAAGCGAAGATGGCCTCGGGATATTTCTGAGATTGGAAATAGGCATTGCCCAAGTTATAAAGAGAGCCCGCCAGTTCCTCAGGCTTTGCCGGCCGGAGGGACCGCATGTAGGCATCTTGAGCCGCCTGCGATTCACTCAAATTGTAATGGGCATTCCCCAGATTATAGGCCACCACTCTGGGATCCCCTCCCTCCATGAGTGCTGCCTTATATTTGGCGAGCGCTTGGTCAAACTCGCCGGCTTTGTAGGCTCGATTGCCCTGCCGTACAAGTTTTCGAGCCGATGCTGCTCCCAGGTTAGCGGCTAAGCTACCCAACAGGATGGTGATACAGAGCGACTTTGCTATGATGCCTTTGGTCATGATGAGATTTCCTTTTTGGTTGTTCGGCGCTTCGGCCATTTCAACCAGGGTGTCCAGACCAGACCTCGACGCTCGGAGACAAAAAACTCGAGCACCAGCAAGAGAAATGCCGGCATCAGAAGAAACTGGAACCGGTCTTCAAAGGCAGCGAATTTCTTCGCCTTAAGTTCCCGTTTTTCCATGGATGCGATGCCTGACCAGATGGTCTCCAGCTCGCCTGCTCCTTGCGTGCCGCGCAGATATTGGCCGCCTCCAGCCTCCGCAACACGCTGAAGAAGCACTTCGTTCAAGCGGGTTAGTACCACTTCCCCGCTCTTGTCCTTCTTGTGCCCGATTTTCACTCCACTGGAATTATACAGAGGAATTGGCGCTCCTTGCCGCGTACCCAGCCCAATACAATAGATACGAATGCCTTCTTTCGCCGCGTCAGCCGCCGCCTCCAGGGCTTTCTCCTCGTGATCCTCCCCATCCGTAACCAGGACAAGCACCTTGCTTTTCGTTTCCTCGCGCTTGAAACTCTTCCGAGCAGCGTCAATCGCATCGGCGAGAGCCGTTCCCGGCTCCGGTAATAAGTCCGGCGACATCACATTGACCAGCAGCTTTGCGGCTCCATAGTCCGTTGTCAACGGACAATGGATTACAGCACTCCCTGCAAAAGCCACCAGACCAACACGATCTCCCTTGAGGCCATTGACAAAACGGAGGATTTCGTGTTTGGCACTTTCCAGGCGATTGGGGCGGATGTCTTCACACATCATACTGACAGAGACATCGAGGCCAATGAAAATGTCAATTCCTTCGCGCTTCACCTCTTCAACCCGTGTCCCGACCTGAGGTCCGCTCAGCGCAATAATCCCGAGCGCCAGAGCGGCAACCCAAAGCGTATGCTTCCAGCCGGTCTTGAGCGAGCTGTGCGCATAAGCGATTTGATGAACAAGCTCTTCGGCAACGAAAGAGAGACTGGCAATTCGTCGTCGTCGCCGCACCCACCATAAGAACAACGCGCAAAGCGGTACTCCAAGCAGAAGATAGAGCCATTCAGGGTGTGCGAAACGAATCATGGCAGTTTCCGAAATCGCGTCGAAGCAAATGCCATCTCAAGGAGCAAGCAGAGAAGTGCGCTTGCAAGCCACGGCGAGAAAAGCTCCGCGACCTGCTGATACTCGACGACCTCGACTTTGGAACGCTCAAGCTGGTCAATTTGATGATAGATGTCGCGCAGTTTCTTCTCATCGGTGGCACGGTAGTACCGGGCTCCGGTCGCCTGTGCAATGTCGCGCAACATGTCTTCGTCAATATCTACAGGAATTTTCTGATATTGTACTCCGAAAACCGTCTCAATTGGATAGGGAGCCAATCCTCGTGTGCCCACGCCTATCGTGTAAATCTTGATACCCAGCGCAGCGGCCGCATGTCCTGCCGTCACAGGATCCAATTCACCTCGATTGTTTTGACCGTCGGTTAGCAAGATAACCACCTTGCTTTTTGCTGTGGACTCTCGCAACCGATTAATCGCTGTACCCATAGCCATGCCGATGGCCGTTCCATCTTCGACCATCCTCATGTGCACATCTGCCAATAGACTCAGCAATACCGGATAGTCGGTCGTCAGCGGACACTGAGTAAAACTCTGCGCCGCAAAAGGCACCAGACCAATCCGGTCGGTTTGGCGACCTTCCACGAATTCTTTCGCTACCACCTTTGCGGCTTCAATACGATTCGGCTTCAAATCTTCCGCCGCCATTGAAGTGGATGTATCCAAACACAAGATGATGTCTATTCCTTCGGTCATTTTCTTCTCTTCGCGGTCATGGGCTTGGGGTCGCGCGAGTGCGACAACAAGTAGGAGCATTCCCGCCATGCGAAATGCGAAGGGAAGATGACGCAATCGAATGCGCCAACTCCGTTTCATCCCCTGCACAAGTTTCAAGTCCGGATAGCGAAAATCAGAAAGACGCTGCTTCTCTCTCCAAAAATACGAATAGATAAAGAGAGGCACTAAGAGAAGAAGCAAGAAATAACCGGGATAGGCAAAGTTCATGCTGCCGCTCCCATTTCTTTTGTTTCAGGGATTTCCTTTGTGGCCTCGACGATCTGGAAAGCACATTCAAGATGCTCATCGCAACTCTGCCACGGAGGAACATACTTGGCGAATTTCACAAGGTCCGACTCGCGCAGAATAAGCAGACCTTCCTGGTGAAGGATCTGTGGAAAATCATCACGACGCAGCTCCTGTTCAATATCCCAGGTCGTCATTTCAAGGGCCGGAAATCTATAGCGGCGCTCTATATAGCGACGCAACACTTCGGAGAGTTCACTGAAAAACTCCTTGAGCATTCCTTTCTGGGGAAGCTTTTTGTCGCGAAGATGAATCAGCTCCTGCAAGGCAAGCTCGTGTGCAGGCAGAATGATTTCAGGTAACGCGATTTTCTCAGGTTGCCTCTTCTTGCGAGATCGCCAATAGAGATAAGCCACGACTGCGACCGCCAGGATGACAAGAGGCCAGATTGCCAGCGACAGAATGTCTCGCAGTGTCAGCGGCAGTGTACGCGGACCTCTAATAGGCTGAGGAGCATTCGCCGTATCGGGCAATATAGGAACAATCTGGACTGCAAGAGGACGTGTGTAGAGTGTCTCGTTAGATTTTGTCGCATGAAGGACGATTGCTTGAGGAGGCAGGAGATATTGTCCCGTATCATACAAAGCAAGGTTGAAAATTCGTTCGTGAGGGAGCTTCCCCGCCGAATCTACGGAAACAAGTTGAAAAGCCAGAGAATCCGGCTCGAAGAGTGGCCATTCCACCGTAGCATTCCCACTGCCTTCAATGGTTACCTTCAACTGAAGCAGATCACCCACTCGGGCGCGCGCCGGAGAAAGCGAGCTTTGGACCGTCGCGGCTTGGACTGCCTGCCATGCAAAAAGAGCGACTGCCAACACTATCGTCGTGATTAGAACGCGGAAACGATAACGGCTCGATGCACCCTCCGACCCCAACAGCAATCCTATCGCCTCCTTTCGCGTTCTTTGAAGAACTGCACGACCGTAGGAATATAGGGTCTATCCACGGGCAACGCCATATAGTCCACACCCGCTCTCTGAAAATTTTTCTTGAGGTTCGTCTGCCATTGCTCGAATCGTGTTCGCAAGCCGTGATGGATTTTCGGGTCTGCCGTATCAATCCAAAACGGAGTGCCTTTCTCCGCATCGTGGAGGCGGACAAGGCCCACTTTTGGCAGGAGATACTCTCGTGGATCAAAAACATGCACAGCAATCAGGTCATGTTTTTGTCCCACGATACTTGCCGCTCGCTCAAAATCGGCTCCGAAGAAATCGCTAATCAGGAAAGCAATGCTTCGTTTCTTGGTCACTCGATTGAGGTATTCAAGGGCGAGGCGAAGGTTAGTGCCGGAACGCTGAGGCTTGAAAGCATAGAGCTCGCGCAGAATGCGCAGAATGTGCGTTTTTCCCTTCTTGGGAACAATGAATTTCTCGATGTGGTCCGTGAAGAGAATCATCCCAACTTTGTCGTTATTCTTCAAGGCTGAGAAAGCAAGAACGGCCGCCAATTCGATGGCCATATCCACCTTCATTTGCCGCCCCGAGCCGAAGTGTGCCGAGCTCGAAACATCACAAAGGAGCATTACCAGAAGCTCGCGCTCTTCCTCGAATATCTTGATGTAGGGATGACCCATACGCGCACTGACATTCCAGTCAATCAGCCGCACATCATCCCCCATTTGATATTCGCGCACCTCGGCAAAATCCATCCCCCGCCCTTTGAAAACGGCATGATACTCCCCTGACAAGATCTCGTTGACCACTCCACGAGTCTTGATCTCAATCTGCCGTACTTTCTTCAGGATTTCGCGCGTTTCCATATTCAGAAGAGAAGCGAATTCTCCTTATGGAACCTCGACACGAGAAAAAATGTCGCCGATGACTTTCTCCGAATCCACTTCTTCGGCTTCCGCCTCATAGGTCACCATGACGCGATGTCGCAGCACATCCATGCCCACGGCGCGGATGTCTTCGGGAATCACATAGCCGCGTTTGCGCAAAAAGGCATGAGCACGCGCTGTTTTGACGAGATAAATTGAGGCCCGTGGAGAAGCTCCATATTGGATAAGAGGTGCCAGGTCAGGCATCTTGTATTGGACCGGTGAACGGGTGGCAAAAACAATGTCCAGCACATACTCCTCGATCTTGGGGTCCACATAGATTTTTTCGATGGTCTTGCGCACACCCAAGATCTCCTGTGGGGCAACGACAGGAAGCGGCTTGTGCTCGTTGTCGCGGGAATACTCGCGCATGATGAGCACTTCTTCCTTCCGGTTGGGGTAGTCAATCTTCACCTTCATCATGAAACGATCCACTTGCGCCTCGGGAAGCGGATAGGTGCCTTCCTGTTCGATAGGATTCTGAGTCGCCAGAACCATAAAGGGTTCATCGAGAGGAAAAGTCTCTTCCCCAATGGTTACCTGTTTCTCTTGCATGGCTTCAAGGAGAGCCGACTGCACTTTGGCAGGAGCTCGGTTTATCTCATCGGCAAGAATGAAATTAGCGAAAATCGGGCCCCTCTTCGTATAGAAGTTTCCATCCTTTTGATTGAAGAATAGAGTCCCGACCAGATCCGCGGGCAGGAGGTCAGGGGTAAACTGGATGCGTCGGAATTTCGCCTGGATGGCCATGGCCAGCGACTTGATCGCAAGGGTCTTCGCCAATCCCGGGACACCCTCAAGCAAGACGTGTCCCCCCGAGAATAGGGCGATCAAAAGCTTCTCGACTATGAGCTTCTGTCCAACAATGATTGTCCCGATTTCTGCCTGTAAGCGGTCAACGAATTCGGATTCCCTCTCAACAATTTGCGTGAGTTCTCGAATATCTGCGTCCATGCTCCTCCTCTTTTGTGTGAAAAAGGCAAAAGCGATTACATTTTAGTTTCAACTATAATAATACGATAGCCACCCGCAAAAGTTCCAATTCCTCCAATTTCGTTCGCTCTGGCATCCTCCCGGGGTCACAAAAGAAAGCCCCCGGAAGAGGACCCAGGGGCCACAGAGTCGAAGGGCGCAGGTTCACACCCCAAGAAACCGGCATTGAAGCTTCGGAAGTGGCGGACTACTTCTGCGATTTGCCTTGCTTGGCCCCCCCGACGAGGGTGTCTGGGGAATGCTGAAGCAAGTCGTTTAGCTCGCGGATCTGATTGACATCTTGACCGAGGTGCGTGAGCTCCCAGCGAGCGTCCTTGATGAGAGGGTCGTTGGGATACTTCTTCAGGAAGGTCTCGTAGACCTTGCGAGCCTTATCATAATCGGCAATGTGATTGGCATAGAGGTATCCCACCATGAAGAGGCACTGGGGAGCTTGATTGGAACTCGGATACCTCCGCACCAGCTCCTCATAGCTCGCGGCGGCTTCCGCGAACTTGCCTTCTTCCTGATATTTCTTAGCTTGTTCAAAAAGCTGGCGTTCGCTCGGGCCCTTGCTGCAGCCTGCAGCGAGAATGGCCAATGAGAAAAGAGCAACGCAGAAAACTATAAAAAACAGTCGCGCAGCACCCATCGCTCTCATGCACTGACTCCCTGATTTTATGGCGATTGAAGGAGAAAAGCTTTGCAAGGCCTGCCAGCCTCGACGCAATTCCCACTCGTTTGGTCTCCAAGAATATAAGTGATAGGAAAACAAAAATCAAGCGCCTTTTTTGAGGATCGGCAATGACACTGTAAAGGCCGAGCCCGTCCCCTCCTCCGATTCCACTGAAATAGAGCCCCCATGATTTCGAACAATTTGCAGAGATACAGTCAGCCCAAGCCCGGAGCCGGTGGATTTCGTCGTGAAGAACGCGTTGAAAAGTTTTTCAATATTTGTTTTGGGAATTCCCACACCAGTATCGCCAATCCGCACTTGCACAAGCTCATCATGAGTCATTGTCTGAACATGCAATCGTCCGCCTTTGGGCATGGCGTGAATCGCATTGCGGAAAACATTGAGCAGAACTTGTCGAATCTGACCAGGGTCGGCCCACACGGGAGGTAAATTCGGGTCCAAGTTTTTGCGAACAGCGATAAGCTCAGGATCTATTTCTTCGGACATCATGCTGAAGGTCTGGAGGATAATCCCGTTTAGGTCGGTCTCTTCAAATCGAGGCATTGTAGGACGGGTGAATTGTAGAATTTCCGTCAATATACCTTCCAATCGCCGCACTTCGTCCACAACGATCTGCAGCCGGGAGCGGTTCCGATCATCTGCCGACAAGGAATTGAGAACTGAACGCGCAAAACCCCCAATCGCCGTCAGGGGATTGCGGATTTCATGGGTCACCGAGGCGGCGACTTCGCCGATCGCCGAAAGGCGTTCCGTCTGTACCAGCTTGTCCCGACTCTCTTTCAACTCGCGGTTGGCCACCGTCAATTCCCGCAATTTGGCCTCCAGGCTCGCCAGCAGCCGTGACCTCTCGATGGCGAGCGCGGCACTATTGGCAAAGACATGAAGGCGATCCAGATCTTCATTGCTGATGGGTCGCTTCGTGATGAAATTGTCAATCAGCAGGACACCCAGAACCGTACCCCGCGACACCATCGGCACAACGGCAAACGATTGCGCCAAGTAATGCCTGCGAAACTCGTTGGGCACCAGCGGGGAGTGCTCCGCATCTTCAATAATGGCAGCTTCTTGAAGGAGAACGGCACGGTAGAATATCCCTGCCTCTTCACGAACCCGCATGGAAAGACGCCGCGCAAAATCCGCCATCTGCTCCCCATGCGAAGGAAACTCCGTTTGATAGCTATGAATCAGATCAGCCAACGAAAAGCCTTTGGCCGAAAGCTCTGCCCAAATGCGCCCTGCTTCGTCGGCGGATGTCGGCCCGACTCCGGCTTCACCACGAAGCATCGCCTCTTCCTCATCGTATAGAAGGATGAAAGCGCGGTTGAAGCCGAGGCCTTGGCCAGCCGTCACTCCTGCCAGGATGATCGCCAATACGCTCTTGACATCAATGGCGCTCTGCAGCGCATCGCTGATTTCCGAGACGATCTGGAGTTCCATCAATCGTTGACGCAGGGCCTCCTCGGTCTTTTTCTGCTGGGTAATATCGCGCACGATGCTCTGGTAGATTTTTCGACCGCCAATGTCCAACACGGTCGCTGAGATGTCCACAAGGATTTCCTGCCCATCCTTGCGGCGCACCGGCGCATCCTCAAACCGTCCGGTTCCCGCCGCCTTAATCGCTTCGATTCTTTCGATGGCATGCATCACATGTTCAGGACGACGCAAGTCAAGAGCCGTCATGTGCAAGAGCTCTTCTCTTGAATACCCTGTCAACTCAGCGGCACGGCGATTCACCTCAAGAAAGCGGTAGGTCTTGGGATCGAGAACAAAAATCGCATCATTGGCATTCTCAGTTAGGGCACGGTACCGTTCCTCAGATTCACGAACCTGCGTTTCGAGACGACGCTTCTCGGTGACATCACGAGCGATGCCCAGAATGCCTGCGGGCTGACCCATCTCGATGAGCTGATTAGCCGTGATCGCCATGATGAGTTCGCGGCCGTCCTTGTGGCGCACGATGAAATCATGGCTCGCTCTCACCTCGCCCTGCATTCTTTCTAAGGCACTGTGCGCCGTTTGACGCGAATTCTCAGGAACCAATGAGACAAAAGTCCTGCCCACAAGTTCATTCCATTCAAAGCCGAGATTTTCCAAGCTGCGGCGGCTGACGAATGTGAAATTTCCCTGCAAATCGAGTCGGAAGATCAGATCGCTGACATTATCCACCAGGGCTCGGTATTCCGCTCCAGATTTCTCAAGTTCCTGCTCCAGACTGACCTCTTCGATCGAGAGCGCCAGTTGAGCCATGAAGAGCTCCAGCAAATGAAGAACTTCTTCGCCCGGAGGACCGATGCCCACGAACTCCTCAAGACGTGCCAAGCCGATGATGCGTCCATCTTGACCTCGGAGCGGCACGAGAACGAACTCCGCGTCCGAAAGGTCCGCTGTCGTCCGAGATTTGTCTCCACGGACAAGATACGAACCTCCCCGTCGGTTCTCCTCACTGAGGAGAGCTTTCATCTCCTGATAGCGCGCCTCGAATTCGTGCAGGCGTTCTTTTTCGCGGTCTCCCCCCGGGGCACAGCTTGCATGAATCGGCTGGTTCGGATAGCTTTCTATCATAATCATGGCCTGTCGGAAAAAACGGCTGCTCACCAGAGCTCTGGCGGCTATGTCCAGCTTCTCGCTGATATCGCGGGCGGCCAGAATGCTCGGGGAGACTTGGAACAGTTCCGACAGGCGGTCGCGCATTTCGGCAATCTCGCGAGTCTGTTCGGCCACCTTTTCTTGGAGTCGAAGATTGAGGTCGCTCAGCTCCTCCTGAAAGGCTCGGTTTTCCTGAATGAGTCTCTCGCGCTCCAGAGCGCTCTCAACCACATGGAAGAATTCGTCGAGATTGACGATAGGCTTCTTGAAATAGAAGAAGACATCGTGCCGAATGGCCTCAATGGCCTCATCCAATCCCCCTCCGCCCGACACAATAATAATCGGCAAGTCAGGGCGCATGCGTCGTATTCTCTCGATGAGATCCAGCCCGGAAAGCCGGGGCAGCCGAAGATCCACGATGACGAGGTGATAGTTGTCTTGAGCGATCATTTCGCTGGCTTCAAGTCCGTCTCGCGCTTCATCAATGTGAAAATTGCGCAGCGACAGGACATGGCGCATAATGGTGCGCGACGGCGTGTCGTCATCCACTACCAAAACACGACGCATGCCCTCCACCGATTTGGTCGCACCTGCTGTCATGGACTTCATTGGACTGAAATCAGTTCTGCATTGATTGGAACGCTACTCCGGATATCGCGCGACAGCGCAATTTTCTGGCCAAAAAACACCTCGAAGAACCGCACTATTTCCACATTTGTTTGCAACCTATTCAAACAATCAATCTACGAAATCGCTTACGCATAATCAAGTTTTCCCATCATTGCAAAAAAAGCCCAGTGCCTCAGCACTGGGCTGCCATACCAACGATACCCGGCAATGTCATCCTTTCGCCACGGCCGGCCGAGCGTCAAGCTGACCCTCGCCCCCCTTTCTGGGACTCGGCGCGGACTGAGTTGCCTCCCACAACGGCCACACAACCCAGGCATCATAGTCATACAACCAGGAGGGCCAGCTGCCTATGGGCCGATAGTCACCGCATGCCGTCGGCTCAAGAAAAGTCCATCCCGTTCCGAGGTTGTCGTAATCGTGAGGCTGCCACTCATCGTCGCTAATGGCCAGCGCCGCGTGGACGGGTCCACCCCAGGTATTCCAGAAAATCGCGATTCCCGTGGCATATCCCAGATTTTCCAGAACAGCCGCGCCCATGACAGCTTGATCCGCCGAATTCCTGCCCCCATCCACAAGGGATTCCAAAGGATAATGGAAGGGTAAGCCGACCTCGAAGTCCGCACCGGGGCTGACTTGCTGGATGAAACTTACCGCCAGTGGCAGGAACTCGGATCCGAGGTGCGTCCGACGCGCAAGCTCATAGAGTCCGTCCGCCACACAAGCTGCTTCGGCATACCCAGCGCCCAAGGCATAGGAGACAAGCTCACCGTAATATTCATCGTGTGGAATACGCGGGGCATGCCGCGCAGCTTGGTAGTCATCTTCAAATACTTCCAAATCAAGAGAATAAAAAGCGTCGGCAAAAGTCCACTGGTAGCCAATCGTGATCGTAGCTGGCGGGGGAGGTGGAGGTGGCGGAGGTGGCGGCGTCAATATCTCCACCTCACATCCGGCGAGCATCAGCACAAATAACAAGCCGATTGGCACGAGGATTCGATTCTCCATGGGAACTCCTCCTGTGATGGAAATCCCTCTTTCCAATAGTTTGACACGGCAATTGTTTGAAGGGTTGAATGCAGGATATTGCTTGCAATTATAAGGACTTACGCGCGGCGGGGGATGGTGAGGAATGGAACACGGCACGCATCGGTGCTGTGTTAAGTTCTGGTAAGGGGTGGGTCGGTTGGGGTACCTCCAAGGCTATTGATTTCCAAGAAAAAATTTCGTATTATCAAAATTTGAATTCCGGAGTAGCTCAATCGGCAGAGCGGGTGGCTGTTAACCACTAGGTTGGGGGTTCGAGTCCCTCCTCCGGAGCCGTCCCATGACCATAAAAAAGCCTTCGGCGAGCCCGAGGGCTTTGTTGTTCTATCGCTTCTCTCGACAGATTCAGTCTATGAGGTGAGACAAGCAATGCCTTCGTCTGTCACGATGATTCTCAACTCCTCAAGCATTCCAGAAGGCAGCGCGGCTTTGTCGTTCATGGGATAGTCGCGGCCAAGCTCCTCGTACTTGCCAGCCCCCATCGAATGGTAAGGAAGCAGCCGAATCCTCTCTATGTGTAACTGCTTGCAGTATCGCGCCGTCATCCTGATATTCTCTTCTGTGTCATTGAAACCGGGGATCACGGGAATGGTAACAGTGATTTTCTCCGCGACAGTCTTGGCTGATTTCTCCAAGTTCGCGAGAATTCTCTTATTTTCAGCGCCAATGGATCTCCGATGAAGCACCGGATCCATGCACTTCAGGTCGAAAAAGAGAAAATCGAATTGAGTCATGAACGGCGCAACTCGCTCCCAGTCGAACAGACCGCAGGATTCCACACCCACCGATAACCCAGTCGTGCCGCATTTGCTCAGAAAGTCACGCACGAACTCACTTTGGAGAAGCGGTTCTCCACCCGACAGAGTGACGCCACCGCCGGAGTTTCTGTAGAAAAGCGAACTCTGTTTGACTCGATTGTAAAGCTCGCCCGCACGAATTGTGCTTCCCCCGACACGAATTGCCCTCCCCGAACAGACTCCTTCACAGTGTTTGTCTTTGCATCTCAAGCAGATCCG
>DYHQ01000012.1:21669-30097 GCA_020724065.1 Candidatus Puniceispirillum sp.
CACGCCTCCATGCATCTGTGACATTTCCGACATCGGTGTCGAGAATGCATGAGCTCGGCCTCCTGCCGTTGCCCCTCGGGATTGGCGCACCATGGACAGCGCAAGAGGCAGCCTTTAAGGAAAACAACGGTTCGGACTCCCGGGCCGTCACTGACGCCGTAGTCCTGAATGTCGAAAATCAAACCTCGTGGTTTCTCGGCTCCAGCCATCGCCTCTTATAAGCTGTGTTCCGTTCTGGCGATCACCTGATCCTGTATGGATTTGCTTAGCTCAACAAAGAAAGCGCTGAAACCCGCAACTCTCACGATGAGATCCCGGTAATTCTCCGGGTGCGCTTGCGCATCCCTGAGCATCTCATTATCCACCACATTGAATTGCAACTGAAAGCCGGGATAGTCAAAGTAAGTCTTGATGAGCGAAAGCAATTTCTTTGAGCCTTCGATTCCTCTGAGGGCGCTGGGGTGGAATTTCAGATTATGCAATCCCCCTCGGATTTTAGTGTGATCAACCTTGGCCGCTGACAGCAGCACCGCCACAGGACCATTGGCATCGGTGCCGGGATGAGGAGAAGTGACGCCGTCGGTCAATGCCTCTCCGGCTACCCTCCCGTCCGGGGTAGCTCCGCAAGCGGCTCCAAAAGGTGTGTGGGTGCTGATTGCCAACATGGATGGGTCATAGGGTTCTCCCAAGTAGTTGTTCTGTCGCACGACGAAGTCGCAATAGGTGTTGAACGAATCCTGATATATCGTGTCCACATAGTCGTCGTTGTTCCCCCATTTCGGTGCATCCATGACCTTCCGCTTCAGATATTCGCGGCCTTTCCAGTTTGTGGCAAGTGCCGACTTGAGTTCTTCCAGCGTGCAGACTCTATCTTCGTCCACCAATCGTTTCACTGCGGCAAGGGAGTTGACCGCGTTCACCAGTCCGCTCGAAAGCGTCGTGGGTACCTGGTTACAAATAGCTCCTCCATCGTCGAGGGATTTGCCACGCTCGATACAGTCGCGTACCAGTGCGGAAGAGTAGATGAGATTGCATGTGTTGCGGTGAGCGGCCATTGCATAATTCCAGTACTGCTGCCAATTCCTGATAGCATTGGCAAGGTGTGTCTTGTATGCCGCCAACAGCTCCTCATAGTTCATGGGAATGGGCGTCACATCGAACTGCAATTCAGTTCTCGGGTCTTTCCCTCCGTTCAACGCCAATTCGATGAGTTTTCCGTGATTGACAAACCCCGCTTGGACGATTCCATAGCTCATTCCCTCCAGAGTCGGCTCAGTGCATCCGCCCATCGCGGCGTATTTCCGGATTATCGGCAGGGGCAGCTTACTTTTCTGAAGCTCGTGCTGAACGAAGACTTTCAAATTGAACCAGGCCGGAAAACCACACCCCGTCTTGACGCACTCGATGGCTTTGAGCAAGAACTCATCGCTCAGTGTGTCATCATACCAGATGGACAAAGTAGGCTGAATCGTCTGGCAATTGATGGCCGCTTGGAGAATCAGCATGGAAAGTTCGTTGTCGCCCTTCTGTCCGTTCTCATCCGTGCCTCCAAGAATCATGTTTTGATAGAGGTTGCCTGAGCCTAACCCCGCCCATGAGAAAGAAGCTACATATTCAATCTCAGTCATCTTGACTCGAAGGGCCTCGAGCAACTCCAGCACTTCGTTGTCTGTGATCTCTTTTGCGTCTCGTGACTTCTTGTAATATGGATACATGTATCTGTCAAAGCGTCCGGGAGAGTATCCGAGTTGCGCCCCCTCGATATGGCCAGCGAGATAAATGAACCAGAATGCTTGCATAGCTTCTCGGAAGTCTCGCGGCGGATTGGCAGGTACCCATTCGCATCGCTCGGCAATGTCAAGCAGCTCTTGTTTTCTCTGTTTATCGGACTCTCTGGCGGCTGTTTGACGAGCCACCTGCCCGTAGTTGTTTGCCCAGAGGATCGTCGCCTCCAGCACTCGGATGGCGGCTCTCCAAAAATAGAGCTTCTCTGCAGATGGATAATCCGTAATCGAGTGCTCTCGGATTTTGCCCTTTATCCTTTCAATGATAGTACTAAATCCCTGGCCAAGCGGTGTTTCGAAATCCAGTACATAGCGGCCTTCGGGAGCCGGATCATGGGGTGCCGTGTAGAGAACAGCTTCCCATCCTTTCTGGATGTAGTCGGCCTTCCCAAAATCTCTTTTCCAAAGAGCATCTCCGACATCCTGCATGCATTTGCCCTGAAAATACTCTGCGCACTCCTTCAGGTGCTTTTTTGTCCTCCTTGGACAGTAGAAACTTCTGTGAGAAGAACTCATACTCGCCGCTTTCAGCCATCGCTTTCCCTTTGGCAATTCCACCACCCGTGCCGAGATCCGTCACCCGATCTTGCGCTTCCTGCTCTTCTCTCCGGAATTCGCGCAATACGTACCCGCAAGCGTAGTTACAGTAAGGAATCGCTCCACGCACATATCGAGTCTTGCTACCCACGAGCAACTCCCCATCACGAATGACCGGCGTCAGATGTTCCAACGCATAAGCGTGGCACTCGGCCCGCCTCTCGATGGGATGCATGCCGTCTGTCTGCCGATGCCTTTCCGTGTAGTATTTCATGTACTCGGAATCCACCATGATTGGCTCGGACAGATACCTGTTCCGCAGAGCCTCAACTCGCTTGGTGGATGGCGTGCCCTTGATTTCTCTGTTCACATTCCCCTCTCCCGCAACTATGTTGTTGTCATTCCCCTTGTTGTCATAATATACACCAATTCGTCCAAATGTCAATATCTGAAGGCCTCTAAGGACATCGTCAGGATACTGTCTTGATGTCATGTCCGAAATCTCTGGTACGTCGTTCCCAATATGCCTTCCGGGTAGAGGCAAGAAAAACCGGTTTGGACATCCCGCAGGCCTCTCCTATTCTGAATTCTTTCATGAATACCTCGGACAAATCCAGTATTCATTTTTCGCGACTATGATATTTGCAGTGAAATGCAGAAAATAGTCAAAAATTTGTGGGCCCAGGAACAGACTCTTTCAGTTTCTTCGGCTATGACCCAGTCTATCTGCCATAATGCCAACGATTTCTCAAGAAAAATATTTCTGAGAGTGTTCCGCGAGGGCTTGACTTTCATAGAAATTCCGTTAGATTTTAGGGGGGTGACTTAGCTGGGTCAATAGCAATTGTGGAGTATCCATGAAACAGCGCTGTATCTTCGTCGCTTCTGTATTCGGCGTGCTTGTTGCAAGCCTATGGGGCAGCACGCTTGAGAAGGGTCTTACGCCAACTCAAATTGATATGCTCATGGCATCGGTCAAGTTGGATCCTTCCACGCGGACCGCGATGAATGCTGTCAGCAACAACGACATCCGAGACCTGGCTTTGAATCGAGAAATCGCTGCTGTCAAGGACGAGGTCTTCTCCTTCAAGTTGCCCACGAAGGGAATTACCGACCAGCAAGAGAGCGGCCGTTGTTGGCTCTTCGCCGGCCTGAACCTCATGCGCCAAGAGGTGATCAAGAAATTCGAGCTGGACGAATTCGAGCTCTCGCAGAGCTACCTTTCCTTTTGGGACAAACTGGAGAAGGCCAATGTCTTCCTCGAATTCATTATCGAGACACGAGACCGCGATCTCCTCGACCGTGAAGTGCAACACATGCTTGAAGGACCGATTGACGACGGAGGTTATTGGGGGTATGTTGTAGGTGTTGTCGAGAAATACGGCGTCATTCCGAAAAGTTTCATGGGAGAAACGCACAGTTCCTCGGAAACACACCGCATGAACTACATCTTGGAATCAGCAGTGCGCCGCGATGCACTACAACTGCGCACCCTCGCCGCCAAGGGCAAAACGGTTGCCGATTTGCGTCAAGAAAAAATGAATATGCTAAAGGATGTCTTTCGCATCTTGGTCATCAATTACGGAATGCCCCCGACCGAATTTGTTTGGAGAACCGTGGACGACAGCGGCAAAGCCAGCCTTCCCGTAACCTATACGCCGCAACAGTTCTACAAGGAAGTCATTGGCGTTGACTTGTCGCAATATGTTTCCCTATGCAACTATCCCATTCACCCGATGGACAAGCACTACAGTATCAAGCTCACGCATGGTATGGCGGACCGGTCTGACATCTCGTTTGTCAATCTCAGCAGCGACGAACTGAAGTCTTACACGCTTAAGGCGCTTCTGGATAGCCAGCGAGTCTGGTTTGGCTGCGACATGGGCCACAATGTGCACGGCAAAAAGGGAATCATGGCCAAGAATCTGTATAATTATGAAGACCTTTTCGGGGTCGGCCTCGGGATGACTAAGGCGGAGCGATTGGATTATCGTCATAGCTCGAGCAATCACGCCATGGTGTTTGTGGGAGTGGATCTTGTGGATGGCAAACCCCGCAAGTGGCTTGTTGAAAATAGCTGGGGAGATGAACGAGGGGATAACGGCCTCTTCACGATGACGGATGATTGGTTCGGCGAATATGTCCTTGATGTGATCATTCCAAAGAAGTACCTGCCGGAGAGGATTCTGGCCATCTACGAGGAGCCGTCAGTTCCTCTTCCCGTTTGGGATCCGGCTTGGCAGAGCCTTAGGTGATCGTTGCGTGAGCCGAGCGAAAATTGAATCCGGTGTGAGAAAATGAGAATTCATCCTGCATGCGTCAAGAAAGTACGCAGTGGACAATAGCAGAAGCAGAGCTGAAGATTAGGACGGACAGGAGGTTTGGCAGATGAGACTTAGGATGTTCTTTTTCATGGCGACGCTGATGGGATTTTCAGTCGCAGCCTTAGGGGCGTGGGTTTCAGTGGGCTCACCGATTGCTGCTCAAGTACCACAAGTGAATGTTTCCAGCAAAGCCGCGAACAGCTGGCAAATGGATATTTCAATTCCCGGATTTGTGCTCGAATCATACACTTCCAACGGGAGAGTCTATGCCCGATTAGACTTGCCAGATGAAATGATGGCAGAAGTGGAAGGAGAAGCCGAGCTGCCGATGATCACGCGGCTCGTGGCCCTGCGGTCGCTCGGTGACCCAGAGCTTGAGGTGCTTTCCGAGGTGTGGATGGAACTGGAAGGCACCTATGAACTTGAATATGCGGGGAATGGAACAGCCGACGAGTATCTGCCCGATGTCTCCTTCGGTGTAACGGCGCGTCAGGTGATGGGTGGCGTTTCCTTGGCCGTGGTCTATGTAAACGCGGCGAAGTACAACCCTGTGCAGAAAAGGGTTCAGGTTCTGAAGACGGCGGAAATCCTTGTGCATGAAACCGGTTCGGCGATTCACTACGACCGTCCAGTCACTGAAACAACAGCTAATATCTTGCGTGCGGTCGTACCTAATTGGGATGAAGTCAGTGTAGATGTGGAGGTGGTTCGGGGGACCTTGCTCTATATTTTTCGGAGCACCGCGATTCTGGATGATATCCAAGGGCTGGCGACATGGCGCGCTCGCAAAGGTTACACTGTTGAGCTGTGCGATCCGAGTCAGATTACATGGACGACGATCGGCATCAAGGATTACATCCAAAACCGGTACAATCTCGCCGACCCACCGCTGGAGTTTGTGTGTCTTTTGGGTGATCATGACGGCACGTACGCCGTTCCCGCATGGACCCAGAGCGGGGGAGTTGGCGACTTCAGTTATTCTCGTCTCGACGGCTACGATCTCCTTCCGGATGTGCATGTCGGACGATGTTGCTTCGATACTGAAACCGAGCTGGATGTCATTGTGTCGAAGATCCTTGGTTATGAGCGGAATCCGGCTGCTCCACCGGGAGGCGGCAATCCGAGTTGGTTCAAAGGAGGCGGCTTGTTTGCGGGTTCCGGATCCGGCATCTCGCCAATTCAAGGGACGCGTTGGATCCGGGAGCGAATGCTTGATGTCGGCTACACGAGTTCCAGTATCGACACCGTCTACTACATCCACGAAAGTGTAACCGGCGCGAAGATGGTAAGTAGTATCAATTCGGGAATATCGCTGTATGCATATCGCGGTTACCTTCACATGGAAGACTTCGATCAGGAGGAGATCAACAATCTCAACAACTACTGGCGATTGCCTTATATGGTCACCATTACCTGCGGAACAAATGACTTCAACTACGACGATGCCTACTCGTCTGTATGCGAATTTCTGCTGAAGGCCGGATCCACAGCGTATCCGACAGGTGTTATCGGCGCGATCGGGACCTCGTCAATGGCAACGCATACGCGTTTCAATAACTGCCTTATGGGCGGCATCTTCCAGGGACTGTTGAGGGAAGGGATTTACACTATGGGCGGCTCCATCAGTCGTTCCAAAATTGAATTGCGCCTCAACTATCCCCAGGACTCATCGTATGTGGACAATTTTTGCCACTACGAGTCTCTGCTGGGTGATCCGGCAGTGGATGTTTACACGGACACGCCGGAGCAGTTGTATGTGGACAATCCCGCCGCCGTCTCCATCGGGACGAACAGCATGACGCTGACGGTGACGGGCGAAAGCGCGCAACCCGTGGAGGGGGTGTACCTCAACCTCGTGAAGGGAACAGAGATCGTCATGGGAGATTGGACAGATGCGAACGGCCAAGTGGTCTTCAATTTTGCGACCACGACGGCCGAGACGCTCTTCGTTACGGCGACCAAGCACAACTACCGGCCAGCCGTCAACTACACGCTGGTGACCAGCAGCACCTGCTTTGTGTCGCCGGCGTCGTCCACCTTCGTAGTTGACGATGATAATGTTGGAGAAAGTCAGGGAGATCGCGATGGTCTGGCAAATCCCGGGGAAACGATCGAAGTGGCCGTGCCATTGAAGAACTGGGGAAGCTCGACGGCCTATGATGTTGAAGCGGAGTTGAGTCTTGTGGATCCGTTCGTGACCGCGATCGGAGACGACTACGAGGCTTATGGCAATATTGCCCCCGGAGCGACGGTACCGCCGCCCGATGATTTCAACTTTACACTGGCTGGCTATGCACCGGACGGGCATGTGCTTCAGTTTGCACTGACCGTCTCGGATGCATCAAACACCTGGACCAGCTCTGTCCCGATTGCCGTCTCTAATGCCAATATGGAATTTTTCAATTTCGGTCTCATTGGCGTTGGCAATGGAATCTTGGATCCCGGCGAAAGTGGTCAGATTACCCTGAAGCTCACTAATGTGGGGACACGCGCGACTCAAGCGGGAATGGTTGGCTACCTGCGTTCAGGGAATCCCGCGGTATCCATTACGGACAGCGTTTCCGCCTTTACCGCAACATCTCCGGGTGACCGATGCGACAACGTCAGCAATCCCTTCGGAGTGGCTGCCAGCTCCTCTGCCTTTCAAGGAGAAAGGATTCCTCTAACTTGTATCCTCCCTTTGGCGTATGGATTTGCAGATACCGTTTGCTTCGCTCTTGTCATTGGCACGGTCGCTTCAAACACTCCCACTCCTCCCGATTCCTACGGGTACTGGGCCTACGATAACACCGATTTAGGTTATCCCAAGCGTCCGGTCTCTGCCGACTCGGGTTGGGTCGAAATTGATCCTCACTATGGAGGCTCCGGGACTTCGCTCGGTATTATTGACGATCATGATGAGGGAGACATGACCGTTGTGGCGAATCTGCCCTTTACTTTCAAATACTATGGGCAGGAGTACAACCAAATTAGTGTGTGCTCCAATGGTTGGCTTGCGATGGGGGCGGATCAGGTGGTGCATTCGGATTTCCGCAATCACTACATTCCCGGCGCTCTTGGGCCGTCAGGGATGATTGCTCCTTTCTGGGACGATCTATGGGTGATTGAGACCTTGGCGCACGGGAGCGACCCCGGTGACAAGGAGGAGAAAGCCAATACCGACCGACCGGCACCCGGCCCTCACCTTGATGATTGCGTGCCGGATTTCCAGATTTCCGTTGACCGCAATGGATACACGAGTCCGGTCAGAACCACTTGCGGCGCCGCCAATGATTGCGCGACTCGCACACAAGAGGACCATATATACGAAATCCAAGTTCTCGAAGCGGCGAGCTATACTTTCACCCTATGCAATTCGCCTGGAGGCCCGCAAGCGTGGGATTCGTACATGTATTTGGACGCGCAGTGTTGTGGAACAAGTCACATAGCTTCCAGCGACGACGGCTGTGGGAGTGGCGGCCTCTCCGTTTTCGTTGTCAGTCTGTCTCAGGGGACCTACTATCTCCTCATCGAGGGCTATTACGAAGGTAACTGCGGTGAATACCAGCTTGACATCACCTCCCCCCAGACGGCGGTGTACGCCTATCACGACGCTGCCAATCATCGTTTTATCGTTGAATGGAGCCGTGTCATGAAATACAACGCCGGTACGAATCCGACCGAGACTTTTGAATGCATCCTGTATGAGCCTGGTTTTCCCGCGACACCCACCGGAGACGGCGAAATCCTCTTCCAGTATTTGACTTGCACGAATACCTATGATGTTTATTCATCGAATGACTA
>DYHQ01000108.1 GCA_020724065.1 Candidatus Puniceispirillum sp.
CCCGCAACAGCGTCCCTATGGGTGGCCTCTGGCCGCCCTGTCATTGCGGACAGGCGGAGCGCTCAGCGGGCACGGCACGCCATGCCCCTACGGTGCCCACTTTGCTCGTTGGTGCGGGTCTTCAGAATATTTTCAAGCCTGTCAACAGCGGCCTCTTAGCGCAAACTCTTCCATCTGAATCATAAATTTCGTCGGCTGCTTGCCCAATCTGTATGCCTTTCCGATTTCGGATTTTCCTACGGCACGGGGTTGTGGCCGCCGGAGTGCCACGGGCCGCACTTGACGAGGCGGCGAAAGGCCAAGAGAGCGCCGCGAAATGGGCCATGCGCCGAAACCGCTTCGCGGGCGTAGGCCGAGCAGCTCGGATGAAACCGGCAGCTTCCACCAAGATGCGGACTTAGAAGAACGGTATAACCGTCAATCAGCCGCAGGAGAAGCCATCGGCAAATTGCGGAGAAGAGCGCGCAGCTTCTCCTCCAGCTCATTCCAATCATTGGGCTCACTTTTCAGGACAAACAGGAAATGAAATCTATCCGGAAGGAGGGACTTATTGCGGCGGTAGAATTCACGCAACTTACGCTGGGCGCGGTTGCGTTGAACCGCACCGCCAACGCCACGAGTTGCGACGAAGGCTACCTTACGCTCGGGGGCAGGCAAAAAAAAAGGAGCAGTTCACCGGCCGTCCGGCGCCGCCCTTCACGGCGGACACGCACGAAGTCCTCGCGGCCGCGCAAGCGCTCGCTCCGCGGAAATTTCTCACCGCTCATCAGAAACAGTCAGTTTTCTGCGGCCCTTTTCCCGCCGACGCTTGAGCACCGCCCGGCCGGACTTCGTCGCCATCCGGCTGCGGAAGCCATGCACGCCTTTTCTTCTTCGTCGGGAAGGTTGGTAGGTTCGCTTCATTGGGAATCTATTGATTTGTTAAAATTAGAGTTACTTACTCGGACCCAACACAGGATCGCATGGGCTTTATCACTATACAATGCTATAAGCCTGATAAGTCTTCCTCTGGTCTCTACTTAAAATATTAATATACGAAAATAGAAAGCCCCAATCAACTCTTTTTTGTCTATTTTTGCCTCGCCTCTCCAAAAACCCCATTCTCCGCCAGCGCAAACTATATCGTCCTGTTTTTCATAATCAAGCGCCTCTAAGCTTTTGGCTTTTGAGGCTTTAAATCGCTTGACATTGGAGCAAAAAGTTATATATTAGAGCGGAGGCAAAGAATTTCTGGGGCCCCGACTTCGCACCGAACCTGCCCCGGTGAGCCAATATGGCCGGGCAGGGGGCGCGAGTTTTTCGTTTATTAATTAAATACCTGGACTTGCGCTTTGTTCCTTCACGAGTTCCGTTTGTGCGAAGACGGGCCTTGCGGACAGTTCCACATTTCTCTCCTGCCTGAATTCTCTTAACCATCGGTGACCGCCGGGGAGGCGTCAGCAAGCCGTTCGGCACGAACTCATTGGGCTTCGCACGGCTGCGCAAAGCTTTTAAATCAGTGGAGGAGCTACTCTATGTCACTTTTTCCTTTGCGACTTTAGCACAATAACATGCCCCATTCTTAGTATTGGTAAGAGCCCCATCAAAAAAACGATACCCCATAAAGATAACTTCTATGTCCGAATCCAAATCGTCCGTCTTAGAGGGCCTCTGGTCGGAGCTGCTGGCGAAGATTGCCGCCATGCTTCCCGAGCAGAGCTTCCAAACCTGGATTCGACCGATTCGACCGGAACGATTCGATGACAATACCCTGACCTTACATGTTCCCAGTCAATTTCATTATGAATGGATAGATAGTCACTACTCGCTGCAAATCCGGCAACTCCTTGGCCAAATCACCGGCCAAGAGATTCGAGTTCGGTTTACTGTCGCCCCAAAGAACGGCGCTTGTCCAACGCGGCGAGCTCCGGTCTCTCTGCCAAAAGCGCGCGTCCCAGCCGTCCGCGCCCCCACGCCGGAAGAGACTCAATTGAACCCGCGCTACGTCTTCGATAATTTCGTGGAGGGGGATGGGAATTCCTTTGCGCGAGCGGCGTGTCTCGCCATTGGCGAAGCGCCCGGGAAAACTCCCTGGAATCCTCTGCTCATCTATGGGGGCAGTGGTCTCGGAAAAACTCATCTCCTGCACGCCATCGGCAACTTTGCGCTGACTCAGAAGAAGGTGGCGCGAGTCAAATATGTCACCAGCGAGAAGTACACCCAAGAATTTATCCATTCCGTCAAGAACAACCGCTCGACGGACTTTTCCAATCTTTATCGCTCGACGGACCTGTTGCTTGTAGATGACATTCATTTTTTCGCGGCAAAGAATCGAACGCAGTCCGAATTCTTTCACACCTTCAACAGCCTTCATCAAGCCGGCAAACAGATAGTTCTTTCCAGCGACCGCCCGGTTCATGAGCTGGACGATATTGATGCGCGCCTGATCTCTCGCTTTCAAAGCGGCCTCATTACGCAGATTTCGCCGCCTGATTTTGAGACACGGGTGGCCATTCTCGAGCGCCGTGCCGACGAAGAAGGGGCCAGCCTCTCGGTCGAAGTCGCTCAGTTTTTCGCGACGCATATTATGAGCAATATCCGCGAGCTGGAGGGTGCACTCATCACGCTTTTGGCGCGCGCCGCCTTCCATCATACGGAACCATCCATCGAGCTCGCGAGCGAGGTCCTGCGCGAGAAGATGGGTAGGACGGTGACGAAGCCGCCCGTCGAGCATATTCAAGAAGTGGTGGCACAGCATTTCGGCCTCTCTGTTGATGCCCTTCGCGGCAAAACGAGAAAGCGGGAAATTGCATTGCCACGGATGATGGCGATGGCTCTCGCCACAGACCTCACCAACAACTCTCTGAAGCGAATCGGACAACTCTTTGGCGGCCGTGACCATTCCACCGTCATTCATGCGCGGGATACGATCCGCGAACTCCAGGAAAAAGATGCTTTTGTCCGAGAGACTTACGAGGCGCTCCTCAAGAGGTCAAGTAGGCCATAGACCTATTCACACCAGTGTAGACAAGGAACCCTTCTGATGTGGATAAGTTAGAATAATATCTTTCTCAATCCACATACTGAAAAAATTAGAAGGGAAGAAGTTCATAATGTTTACCTATTCACAAAATGGTCTTTGTCATATTTAATTCCTAAGATGCTTTTTTATCTATTCATACACATCCTTACACACATATTAACATACTCTATTAATATATCTATAATGTTTCTCTAAAGAGGATACTATGAAATTCTCCGCTTCAAAAAACGCCTTGTTAAGCGGTTTTGTGCCGCTGTCTGCGGTTATTCCATCCAAATCGCCTCTACCTGCTCTGAGCAATGTTTTGGCAGAATTGCGAGGCAATACTCTTTCCCTGGCAGCGACGGACTTGGAAGTCTCGATGCAGACAGCGATTGAAGTGTTGGGCACGGAGGATGGAAAAGCTCTCTTGCCTGCAAAGCGTATCTTCGAGATCCTTCGAGAACTGCCGGAGATTTCTCTCAAGATAGCCATAGATAAGAACCATCGCATTACCATTGAAGGAGATCAGGGAAATTACAAAGTCTCAGGCGAAGATGTCGAAGGATACCCGCAGATACCTCAGCTTCAAAAGCCACAGGTATTCCAGATTGATGTTGGACGACTGCACCGCCTGATTGAGAAAACTTATTTCGCGATTTCCAAGGATGAGCTTCGACCTCAACTGACCGGAATTCTATTGCAGGTCAGGTCGGGAGAAGTGCGGTGTGTTTCAACAGACGGTCACCGTCTTGTGCGTATCACCTCTCTTGAAACAGGCTATGAGGGAGAAGCTCATGATTTCATTGTGCCGGGCAAAGCCATGATGGCGGTATTGCGCAATGCGGAGGGAGAAGGTCCGGTGGAGCTGCGGTTTGAAGCGACCCAGCTCAGCTTTGCTTTCCAGCAGATGAAGCTGACGACTCGTCTGATCGAAGGGCGCTATCCAAACTACGAGGCGGTTATTCCGAAGACGAACGAGAATATCTTGAAATTGGACACAGACACTTTTCGCTCGGCGGTGCGTCGCGTCGCCATTTTCTCCAACGAGGTCTCGCGCCAAATTCGACTGCGACTTGCTAAGGATAATGTCGAAATCATGGCGGAGGATGTCGAGGCGGGCGGGGAAGCGCGCGAAACCGTTGCTTGTGATTACCAGGGCACCCCAATGGACATTGGCTACAATGCCAATTACATCATGGATGTTCTGAAACAAATTGATACCACCGAAGTGATTTTTGAGCTGGGGGCTCCCACATCGGCGGGACTTGTGAAACCCAGCGAACAGGAAAAGAATGAAGACCTGCTCATGTTAATCATGCCGGTTCGATTGAGCTGAGGCGTGGGACTCGTTCGGGAACGAGGTGAGTAGGCGAAAAGGCGGGTGCGCAACCCGCCTCTTTCTCTCCCGGAAAAACGCAACACAAACCAAGAATTTCGCAGAGGAGACTGACCCATGAGTGAACGCACTTCGTCTTCGCTTTGGGGGATGGTAGCGATTGCCATTGGCATGGTTATCTCAGCGGCCATCCTTTCGGGCGCCGCGATCTCGGTGAAGCGCTCGCGCGACACCATTACGGTCACCGGCTCCGCTCGCATGCAAGTGGCATCGGATTATATCGTATGGCGCGGGAGTATCGTTGCCAACGCGACCACAATGCAAGCCGCCTCGAAGGAGGTCCACGAGCATCGGGCGCGAGTGCAGAAGTTCTTCACGGAAAAAGGGATTGCGGATACGGCAGCGGAGTTCAAGACGGTTTACAGCACCGCCCACCAAGAGTACAAAGACGGCTTCTACACGGGCCGCATTTCGGGCTATGAGGTGTCCCAGGGATTTGAGGTTTGTTCGACCGACCTGGATAAGGTGCTGTCCGTGGCCGACGCGATGGAGTCGCTTATGCGAGAGGGAGTCTCCCTGCAATTGAACGCGCCGGAATTCTTCTATACGAAATTGGACGAAGCAAGAATCAAGCTGATGGCGGAGGCAACGATTGACGCGTGTCGCAGGGCGGAACAAATCGCCGCAGCGGCGGGAGGCAAGATCGGTCCCATTCGTGAAGCGCGGATGGGCGTCATTCAAGTCGTCGCGCCACACTCGACGATGGTCAGCGACTATGGCATCTATGATACATCCACACGGGAAAAGGATGTCTTCGCCGCGGTGAAAGTTATTTTTTCAATTAAGTAGAGCGCCAGAGGAATAGATCGTAGACAAATGCCAGCACCGCCCATTATACACAAGCTTGTGCGCGCTTTCCAAAAGGATGAGCCCACGTACTATAAAGACGAGTATTCAGAAGCGCGCGTGAGAGCGGAATTCATAGATCCATTTCTCGAAGCGCTGGGCTGGCATCCGGGAGCAGATCCAGATCATATTGAGGAATGGAGAGACTGCGTCGTTGAGAATACGCTGGAGGTGGAGGATGAAGCGCATAAGAAGCGTGTGGATTACACATGTCGCATTGGGAAAACGCCCGTCCTATTCATTGAGGCAAAGAAACCAGCAGATGACATATTTACATTTGATAAATACGCCCGCCAAATCCGAAGCTATGCTTATTCTCAAGGTCTGCATGTCGGGGTGCTGACAAATTTCAGACAATTGGCAATTTATGATGCACGTATTCGATGCAAAGAGAATGATGGCTATAACGTCGCCCGGACAGACACTATTCGATATTCCGAATATATAGACAAATGGGAGCTCATCCACTCCCTGCTTAGCCCGGAAGGCATTCGTGGTGGGGCTCAGCGCGAATACATGGAACGCAAGGCAGCCAAGGGTTCGATCCCCGTGGATAAGGCGATTCTCGTGGAGATCGAACGCTGGCGGGAAGAATTGGCGCATTGTATCGCGCGCGACAATCCGGACTTGGATGCTGAAACTCTCGGCTTTGCGGTAGGACGCATCATTGACCGCATTCTCTTCCTGCGAGTTTGCGAGGCACGTGATATAGAGCCAATGGGACAGCTGAAGGATGTATGCGATGGCCCGGGCACCTACAAACGCCTTTTGGAATTATTCCGTCTTGCCGATATGCGATACAACTCCGGCTTGTTCTATTTCAAGGAAGAACGTGGTCGCGCTGAAAAACCTGACCTGCTTGCCCTGCGTCTGAATGTTGAACATAGGCCGCTGAAACAGATTATTAAGGGTCTCTACCCTCCCCAAAACCAGTATCAATACTCTGTCATTCAGGTCGAAATCCTAGGGCAGGTATATGAGCAGTTCCTCGGCAAGGTAATACGCCTGACTCCCGGCCATCACGCTAAAGTTGAAGACAAGCCGGAAGTCAAAAAGGCAGGCGGCGTGTACTACACTCCTTCGTACATAGTCAACTACATCGTAGAGCATACCGTTGGAAAGCTGATAGATGGCAAGACGCCAAAAGAGATAGAAAAGCTCCGTATACTTGATCCCGCGTGCGGCTCGGGGTCATTTCTCCTTGGGGCTTATCAATGTCTTCTCGATTGGTATTTGAAGTTCTACAAGAAACATGGCCCGGAGAAGTATCAGAAAGAAATCTGCCCAGACATCTATGAAGGCTACCGCCTGACTCTGCGTGAGCGAAAGCGCATTCTGCTGGCGCATATCTTCGGTGTGGACATTGACGCGCAGGCTGTCGAGGTCACTAAGCTCTCCCTGTTGCTCAAAGTGCTCGACGGCGAGACCCACGACACAGTTGAATCCGAACTCAAGCTCCGCTTGCGCGCGCTGCCGGACCTCGGCAAGAACATCAAATGCGGCAACTCCCTCATCGGCACCGACTTTTTCAAGGAGCACCGCGACCTCTCTGACGACGAGCGCCGCCGTATCAATCCCTTTGACTGGAAGAAGGAGTTCCTCCCCATCTTCAAGGACGGCGGCTTTGATGCGATCATTGGAAATCCGCCATGGGTGGACATCAAAGGCATGGCCCCTGTGCTTGTGGACTACTATTTCTCCCAATACGATACGACGCAGAATCGCATGAATATCTATGCGACCTTCATGCACAAGGGACTGGAGCTCATGAAACATCAGGGTTTGCTGGGATTCATAACCCCAAATTCCTATTTGACACAGAGTTCTTACAAGCTGCTCAGACGAAGAATATTGAACGACTGCTCTCCCAAACAAATTGTTCGACTTCCAGATCGGGTGTTTGCTGGCGTGGTCGCCGAATCGGCTATCTCCATCATATCAAGTGGGACATCCAATACTTGCGGCATTTTGATTTACTCCCCAGATCAGACCATAGACCATGTGGGTTCTGATAACGCTATTGCCGCGCGCCAAGCATCCCCAAAAGATTGGCTTTCGACCTCTGATACTGTGTTTAATGTGTACTACTCTGAATCGCAAATTTCTCTTATTCACAAGATTGAGAAGAGTGGCACGACCCTCACCGCATTCTGCGATTTCTGTCTTGGTCTGACTCCGTATGACAAGCACAAGGGACACTCGCCTAGTCAGATCAAAGATAGGGTCTTTCATTCGGATAGAAAGAAAGATCGAACTTTCAAGCCCCTTTTGTCGGGGGCATCAATTGCGCGCTATCATGTGGCATGGAAGGGTGATGAGTGGATTAGCTATGGCGCGTGGCTGGGCGCTCCGCGCGCGAAGAGATTTTTCACGGAGCCGCGAATATTGGTGCGACAGATTGTCAGCGGAAAACCTGGACGCATTTACGCCGCGTTCACTGACCAGGAACTCTACAATACGCAGATTGCGTTCAATTTGCTGATGAAGCCGGCCACAGAAGTGTCCATCATGTACGTACTGAGTATCCTGAACTCAAGGCTGCTGTCATTCTACCACCGTTCTCGGTTTCTTGATAGTCAGAAGACTGTGTTTCAGAAAGTGCTAATACAAGATGCGAAGCGCTTTCCCGTTCGCACCATCAACTTCTCCGAAAAGACCGATAAGGCCCGCCACGATAGGATGGTCAAGCTCGTTGAGCGCATGCTGAAGCTGCACAAAGACCTTC
>DYHQ01000109.1 GCA_020724065.1 Candidatus Puniceispirillum sp.
TAAGATAGCAAAGAGATCCCCGTTGATCCGAAAGACCTCTACGACAAAAGTCACCACCGTTCCGACATGAAGGCCTGTAACAACCTGAACTCCGAAATCACGCAGGCACACATAGTCGGGCGTACATACCGAATCGCATTGGATTAGATTGTTGTAACCCGCGACAACAAGTGACTCCGGAGTGATTGTGAAATAGCCTGTGAATCCGACAATATCCGTCTTCACAGACAGATAGATCTTCTGAGTCTCTGGATTAAGGGCCATATTAGCCTGAAAATAGGGGTCGGCGAGGACAGGTGTAACCGCGCCAAGGAGCATTCCCACAACCACTGCAATGATAGAAATCTTTGGCAATCTCATGGCATTTGTCTCCATGTTATTTAAATTCAATGTGTTGCATCAGAATGAAAATAGGACCAGTTCAGGCTATTAAATATACGCTTTCAAATCGAGAATGTCAAGAGAAAGCAAGCACAAAATACATTTCGTCTCACCTGCGCATTTTCACGGGTTTTTGCCTCATCTCCACAGCATCGTTTTTAATCCTTTGATATTCATTGAATAAATCCGTGATGGCGTTCTTGAAGTCCTGATTGATGAACATAACTGACCCATAAGGCCTCGTCGCAGTTCTCCGTGCCTCTCCTCGACGGTGAGGGGGCGGATTGCTGTTTCACGGGATGCCAAAGCATCAAACATGACACAAAGGAGACCGCCAGACGCACTGCATCTGGCGGCGCAATTGATTCTTCACTATGAGATGGTTTCTGCCGAAGGCTGACGCTCTATCTATGGAGTCGCCGTCACCCGATAGAAAGCCCCAGGCAGTGTGAGCAAGATGTCCGTATCCACGTAGCTCGTGTCGCTCGTTACTCCGATGGAATCACCCGGTTCCGGCTCGAAGGGGAATTCATCATGGCGATACACGGTGTAAGCGGTCGCCCAAGTATACGGTTGCCAGAAAAGATGCAAGCTGGTGCCTTCCACAAGAACACTCAGCGCTTGGACGCTGTCAGCACAGCCGCTATTTGCTGTGCCGGGAGTCGGTGTCGTGAACTGAACCCAAGTCGGCATGCCATCGCAAAGTCGGCCGAGCGAGACATCCTGGCTCTGGGCCGGATAGATTTTGCGGTCAATCGGGAGGTAGCAGCTCGCCAAGTTGTCATACATGGCAATAGTATCGGCCGTATTGGTCAGAGTGAAGTTCGCATGCAAGCCCGGCTCCGCCAACTCATTATCGCACCAAACGACCAAGTGCCCTCCGGCAGGTAATATGGTATCGGGAAAGACCCACTTGTCCGGATCAGCGCATTGATTCGTCAGAGCCTTGCCCAGCATACTCACCTCGCAGTCTCCCGCATTGAAAATCTCAATCCAATCGTCGTAGTCGCCCGCGGGATCCTGCACCGCGCTCACATTGTAGGCCATGAATTCGTTGATGACAAGCGGGATCGTGGTCACCTCCGCAAAACCGGACTGCATGACTTCTTTCGTGCTGGAGTTCTGAACAAAAGCGATGATGCGCATGTCGTCTAAGTCCCACCCGGCACTGGTCGTGCAGGCTACCGAATAGACCAGCGTGCTATCCTGATTCAATGTAAAGGAATAGCCAGTTGTGTTGGGCCACATATTCCGGAATTGGTACCAACGAAGTATGCCCGAGGTATGGCATCTATGGACCAGAGCCACATAGAGTCGGTTGTAGGCGCCAAGCATGTCTTGGTCTGCCGTTACCTCTACGGTCACATAGATCGTATCTGCGGGTGGTAGGGAAGGCATGAAGGACGCGCTCACCCGAATGGTACATGGGGATGCGATCGCCCGGCGTGAATTGATTGAATTGCGCACGCTCGTGTAACTATTCGGCGTTGGGGTCTGTACCCCATCCACTTTCAAGTAGGGAACCCCGATGCTTGGGACTCCATAAAGGTTGGCGCGGGCTGCATTTTCGCTCGGATTGTACAAGTAGTATGGGTCAGAGGCCCCGGGCCACCAAACATGATACCTAATCTGGACAGCCACATCTCGTCCCTGCTCCAATTGAACCGTTTCCTGAACCAGGTCGGCGGCAGGACAATAGGGGCAAGCGACGTTCGTGAAGCCTTCGAGCAGCACTCGGCGACCCGCGCCATAGGCCGAGCCAACGGCGAACAGCAATAACAAACCTACACACAATGATCGTTTCATCAGCATTTTCCTCAGGCAATTTCCAGCAAAAATGATTTTTCCTCATTTATCACAAGACAACCAGTTCTTTCATCATATTGAAAGCGAAGAACAAAATGGGTCTCCTTTATCGGATGTAAATATAAAAAATATTGTGAGAATTGCAACCGTTTTTTCAAGGTCTGCTCTTCCCGCCGTCCCAGCGGCGCCTCTGTTTCGACTATTTGGAGGCAAATATAGCGATTCTCAAAAATAGGCTGCTATTCAAAGGGCTAAAGCCCCTTGTTACCTCGATTGTGAACAAGGGGTTTCAACCCCTTGCGTAATGTCATAATGCCAACCTGCTTTCGGGAATGACAATAGGACAGGTTGGGTGAAGCATTTCCCATTGAATAGCGCTCCAAATGAGCTACTACTCCTTTGTTTTTCTTGCGCTAATGAGCTCCTCGTACTGCTGATTTAGGAATTTTGTCGCTGCCTCCCAACTATACTTGCGCAGCGCGAACTGCCTTCCCTGCTCGCCTATCCGGTCGCGAAAACCAGGGTCTCTGAGGAGCTTCAAACAGGCTTCTGCCAGACCGTCTGGGGTTTCCTCCTGAAGAAGCTCCGTGCCCCGGGTGGCCTCGATTCCTTCGTTGCCGACAGAGGTTGTCACCACCGGCACGCCCGCCGACAAAGCCTCCACAATCTTGATGATGATGCCGCCGCCCACAAAAAGAGGCGCGACAAAAGCATAGGCCGTAGCAAGGTAGGTTTCGACCTCAGGGACAAATCCCGTTACCCTGATCCGCGCATCCCTCTTGGCCAATTCCTGCACTACAGGTGCGGGATTCCCGCCGACAATAGTGAAAGTCACTTCAGGAAACTCCCGCCAGAGGCGCGGCAGGAGTTTTTCTGCCGTGAACATGACAGATTGCACATTGACCATGCGCTCCATCGCGCCTACAAAGAGCAAGTCTTTCCCTTTGGGCTCATTCCTGCGCACGGGTTGCCTTGTCAGACCATAGGTGAGAACGCTAACGGAGGTTCCAGGGTACAACCTCGCCAGCAAGTCCGCGTCGTGCTTCGAAAGGGCGAGAACTCGGTCGAAAAATTGTACGATGCGCTCCTCGAGGCGGATGGTGCGTCGGTAGTCTATCTTTCGGAGCCAGCGGGCGATCCCGCGGCTCGATTCCAACCGACGCCGCGCCGGCTTCTCAAGGACATCAGCCGCAACGAGAATGCTCGGAAGAGGCAGTGGCCGGCGAAAGAAGCGTGCCGTATCGGTGAACTCTACTTGAACAAGGTCGAACGATTTCTCTCTCAGAAGTCGGTGCACTGTGCAGGTCAGATCATAAGAGCGACGGATTCGGGGCTTCAGCACGCTCGGGTGGCGCAGCGCGATGGGCAGCGATTGCACGACCCGCCAAAGCTTCTCACCGAGGCTTTGGGTTTGTTTTACGGTATGGATTTCCGCGCAAAAAGGCCGCAAGGATTCAATGGCGAGGCCGTCCGATGAATGCGCTGCCGCTACCAGCGTGATGCGATGCCACTTTGAAAGGTGCCGTAATTCTTGATGTACAACCTGGCCGCCAGCGTGTGGGATTTTCTCGTGAGGAAGGTAAGGAACGACGAGCAGAAGATTCATGCGTGCATCGGCGAAAATGAGGCGCAGGTTGGCTTGAATGTCGGGCAGTAATCTAATGAAGTCCGCGCCGAAAAGCAAACCCAAGGACACTTGACAATAAGAAAAGCATTGCTTAGTTTAACGACCGAAGAATCCACCGGGAGTTTCCTTTGGCACACTTGGGTTCCCTGACCTTCTGGGACCATTTGGAGGAGCTGCGCGTTCGTCTCTTGCGGTCTCTCGCCGCCATCGTCGTGGCTCTGATAGCGGGTTTCTTTTTGGCTTCTCGGGTGCAAGATTTCTTGTGCGTGCCGTTCCATCGTTCGGTGCCCGGCTCCCTCGCGCTTCTGGCGCCGAGTGACGGGTTCATCGTCCAGCTCAAGATAGCCCTGCTGCTCGCGATTCTGATTGCGGCTCCTTTTGTGGCGCTGCAACTTTGGGGATTCATTAAGCCCGGTTTGAAACCGAATGAGCGCAAGTATGTTCGACCGATTGCCCTGATTTCGACGGTGCTTTTTTTCGGCGGCGTGGCATTTGCCTGGTGGATACTTCCGGCCGCCCTCAAATTCTTGGGCTCGTTTGCTCAGTTCGGTCTGCAGAATCTCTGGAGTCTGCGCAACTATATCAGCCTGGTTGTCTTTCTGCTGCTGGCCTTTGGAGTCATTTTTCAGCTTCCTCTGGTAATGGGAGTGCTGATGGCGATGGGGCTTGTTCCGGTTAGTTTCTTCCGGCGCAATCGGCGCTATGCGATTGTCATTATCTTCATCCTTGCCGCATTCGCGACGCCAACCACCGATATGCTCACGATGCTCCTGATGGCAGGTCCCTTGATTCTCCTCTATGAGATTTCCGTTGTCATTGGGGCTTTTATCCAGCGCAAACGGCAAATCGAACGCGACGAGCTCGGAACAGCGGCTGACAAAGCCTGAAATCGCCTCACCGTCAGCCCTCTCGGTTTGGCCTTCCCTATGTTCCTGTGCTGCGGTTTTCATTCCCGCTCGTGGTCGGTGTCATTCCCGCGAAAGCGGGAATCCACTCTCTCCTAAGTCATACCATGAATCCCATCGTCAGAGATTCTCTTTTTGATTCTTATGTTCATGCACTCTTCTCAATTGTTGGTCATTCCGAATGGAGGCTTCCCGGTTTTGGCGAAAGCAAAATATCGAAATCGTAAGCCTCCATTGTGGATTCCCGCTTTCGCGGGAATGACACTTGGAACGGCTTGTGAGGGAATGACCAGGGAGCTATTTGGACGGCGATTCCCGCGTACGCGAAGACTGCCGTTGTCGCTGTGTTGCGGTCGCGTGTTGCCGCTCATGGAGAGAGGATGTGATCCGAGATCGGTTCGTCAGGGGTAGTTCGGTACATTCAATCGGGTCGTTTCGTAATCGTGCCGATGCTGCTTGATTTCTTGAGAAAAATTTCCTATTAATAATGCGATGAAAAGAAAAGATTTGAGTAAGGCAACAGCAATCTCAATGCACCGCTTTCCGAGAGGAGTTTGACCATGTATCCGTTTCAGCAAATTCGTCGGTCGTGGCCGATGGCGCTTGGCCTACTAACACTGATTCTTGTGTTCACGGTGAGCATTTCCCTTTCTGGAGCCGAGGGAGTGAAGGCTCTCAAGCAGCGCTCCGAGATTCCCGAAAAATACAAATGGCGTCTTGATGATATTTATCCGAATCCGGCGCACTGGGAGAAAGATATCCAGACGGTCGAGTCCATGATTCCGGAGATGGAGAAGTATAAGGGGACTTTGGCTCAGTCTCCCGAAAAGATGCTGGAATTCTTCAAGGCGCGCGAAAAGCTCTTTCTCGTGTTTGAAAAAGTGCAGTCCTATGCCGGACTTCTCCATGACCAAGACACGCGTAATCAGGACGCGATTGCCATGCGCGGGCGAGTGATGAGTATGGGGACGAAGGTCGGCGAGTCCGTTTCGTGGGTTTCGCCGGAAATCGTGGCGATTCCTCTCAGCAAAATCGAGCAGTTTCTATCGAGCAACCGCGAGTTGGCCATCTATCGCCATTATCTGGACACCGAGCTTCGGATGAAAGAACACACCCTGTCGCCCGAAGAAGAAAGGCTGATGGCGCTATCGGGGGAAGTGATGGCAAGCCCCGCGGTGGTGTCACGGACTCTGCGCGACACCGACATGAAATTCCCGACCGTTGTGGACGAAGAGGGCAATGAGGTTACCCTCAGCGAAGGCCGGTATTATGCGTTCATGCAGGGCCCGGATCGCCGAGTGCGCCGAGAAGCGGCCGAGAAGCTCTTAGGTACCTACATTGGCTTTGAAAACACCCTCGCCAGCACGATGTCCGCCAATTTGGCCAAGGATATGTTCTACGCCAAAGCGCGCAAATACAATTCTTGCCTCGAGGCGTCCCTGGACAACGACAATGTCAAGGTGGAGGTCTATGAGAATCTGATTAAGGCCGTAGCGGACAATATTGCACCCTTGCACAAATATGTCGAGATGCGGCGCAAGTTCATGGGATTGGACGACATTCATCTCTATGATATGTCCGCGCCGCTCATTCCTGAAGTGGAAGAGAAAGTGGAATACGACCAAGCCGTGGCCATGCTCAAAGAGGGACTGAAACCTCTGGGCCCGGACTATATCACTCACATGAGCGAAGGATTTGAATCCGGTTGGGTGGATGTCTATGAGACGGAGGGGAAGCGGACGGGGGCCTATTCGTGGGGTTCCTACGCGACTCACCCCTATATGCTCTTGAATTATAACAATACTCTGGATGATGTTTTCACGGTCGCCCATGAAATGGGGCATTCGATGCACACTTACTACACGATTCACACCCAACCCTACATTTACGGAGACTATAGCCTTTTTGTCGCGGAAGTAGCCTCGACAACGAACGAAGCCATTCTCATGGACAACCTCCTGAAGAAAACCAAGGATCTCGACAAGAAACTCTATCTTCTGAGTCAATGGATTGACCAGATCCGGGGAACGGTCATTACCCAAGTGATGTTTGCCGATTGGGAAAAGAGTGCTCACGAGCTTGCCGAATCCGGCCAGGGGGCAACCGCCGAAGCCTTGACGCAAATCTATCACGATGTGTTGCGCAAGTATTACGGGCCGCACATGACCTACGATGAATACTATGACCACACTTGGGTTCGCATCCCGCACTTCTACCGGAACTTCTATGTCTATAAGTATGCCACGGCATATTCCGCATCGGCGGCAATTTCCCAGAAAATTTTGAAAAAGGAAAAAGGCGCCGTCGAAGCCTATCTGACTTTCCTCAAGAGCGGTTCGTCGGACTATCCCATCGAAACGCTGAAGAAAGCCGGCGTGGATATGTCCACTCCGGCACCGGTCGAGGAGACGATGAAGCTCTTCGGTCGCCTTGTGGACGAGATGGAAAAACTCATGGAACAAAAGAAGAAATAGCCTGTTTCTTCGTCCTCTGAGATATGATGCGCCGCGCGGTCTCTCACGAATGCTGTGCGGCGTATTCTTTCAACGGTTTAGGAATATACTGCTTTATTGAATGGAGAACTTGCAATGTCCTGTAGCAGACGATTTCTCTTGGCGCGATCAATATCTCTCGGTTTGTTGATTTTCGTCGTCGCACCTCTGATGCACGGTTGGCTTTGGAGCGCTGAAGGGGTCAAAGCGCTCAAGCAGCGTTCCGAAATACCCGAAAAATACACCTGGCGCCTCAGCGATATTTACCCCAATCGTGAGCAATGGGAGAAAGATGTTCAGGCCATCGAGGCGATGATTCCCGAGATGGCGACCTACAAGGGGACTTTGGCGCAGTCGCCCGAGGCCATGTTGAAATTCTTCAAGGCCCGCGAAAAACTGTTCCTTCTCTATGAAAAAGCGCTGAGCTATGCCGGTCTTCTCAATGATGAAGACACGCGGGCACAAGACCCCATTGCGATGTACGATCAGATTCTGAAGCTGGGGACAAGAGTCAGCGAATCGGTTTCGTGGGAATCGCCGGAAATTGTGGCGATACCTCGCAGCAAAATCGAGGAGTTCTTATCCAGTAATCGCGATTTAGCCGTTTACCGGCATCATCTGGACAATGAGCTTCGGATGAAGGAGCGTACGCTCTCACCGGCGGAGGAGAGAATCATCGCGTTGACGGGCGATGTCATGGGGAGTTCCGAGATCATATCGCAGACTTTGACGGATACGGA
>DYHQ01000110.1 GCA_020724065.1 Candidatus Puniceispirillum sp.
ACCGCAGGCAAAGGCGGCAACAGCACGCCCGAGGAGCGCGCGGCGTGGATGGAAGTCATCAAAGAGTTGAAGCCACGCGAAGCGCACATCTATTCCATTGACCGCCCTCCCGCCGTCGCGACCCTGAAACCCGTCGCCCGCGAAATGCTCGACAAATGGGCCCGCGAAGCCACCGAAGCGACGGGGGTGGTGGTGCGGGCGTTTTAACCAAATTGTTGGGGAGCTTAATGAAGAAGCGAAAGACTACCATCGAGTTTGAAGTCCATGGTCCTTACAGGATCCCAACTCAAAAAGTACAAAGAGGTACGAGGATAATAGGCAGAGATGATGCTAAGAGTTTTTGGACGAGTGATCCACGAATAGAAGACATTGCTGATTGTGTTGGATGCTATGTATTTGCAGTACGAGTAGGAAAAGGTTTTAGACCAGCATATATAGGAAAGACGGTTAGAAGTTTTGAAAAAGAAGCCCTTGCTCATTCCAAACGGACCAGATATAATGAGTACATGTTACGCCATTACAAAATCGGCACGCCAATTATGTTCTTCCTGTCTTACCCTTCAAAAGGCCAGATGAGCAAAAAGCGCATAAAAGAGTTGGAGACTTTCCTCATTCAATTAGCAGTCTCGAGAAATGATAAATTAATCAATATCCAAGGGACAAGAACTCCTCGCTGGGGTATTTCCGGCGTCCTCCGTTCTTTTCGTCGCAAGCCTACAAATGCTGAAAAGAAATTCAAAGACCTTTTTGGGGGTTTGCTTCAAGAATAAGAATGAACATTTCTATCGGCATACTATCCCTTCAGGGGGATTTTCCGAAGCATGAGGAGGCGTTTCGGCGGCTGGAGGTTCGGACGCGGCAGGTGCGGACGGAAGGCGACCTCGATGGGCTCAGCGGCCTCGTCATTCCGGGCGGGGAAAGCACAACGCTCTCGCGGCTCTTGATCCCCGCTTTCGCGGGGACCCCCGATTCAATCGGGGGGTTCGCCGAGCGGCTTCGGGATTTCGCAACCGCGCATCCTGTTTGGGGCACTTGCGCGGGGATGATTTTGCTTTGCAAAGACGCCGGCGACGCGCGCGTGACCTGCTTGGGCCTGCTCGACGCCGAAGTCATCCGCAACGGCTACGGGGGGCAAGTGCATTCGTTTGAAACCGACCTCGCGATACCCAGCTTGAACGAAAAAGTGAAGCCTTTTCGCGCCGTTTTCATTCGTGCGCCGCGCGTGACAAAAGTCGGCCCGGATGTCGAAGTCTTGGCGCGGTTGGATGATCCCCGTTTTCACGGGGAACCGGTGATGCTCCGGCGCGGGAATCTTTTGGCGACGAGCTTTCATCCGGAACTGACGGATGATTTGCGAGTGCAGCAGTATTTTCTGGAGATGTTTTAGCGTGCCGGGCGGGTGACACACCCACCACGGCGAAGGAAATGTAATACACCCACCACGGCGACGAATGTTTTGATTGCGAGAGGGGTGAGGGCACCCACTCGCGGCGGGTATGGCTATGAAGGCGCCCGTTGCGGCGACCAGTGTCGCGCGGCTTGGTAGTGCCGCACGGCGTGCGCTTGGATCGGGTGACGAACGCCGGGCGCATACACATACACCACGGCGAATGAATTGGCCGAGGCAGGTCGCCTGACCTGCCCGCAACACCTTCGCGGGCGCACACATTGGTGCGCCCCTACACCTGTGTTCACCGGGCGGGTGGGGGCAACCACCACGGCGAGGATTCCGGCGGGATCAGGCGCCCGGCCCGGCCAGCAATGAACGCGCAATTGATTGAAAGGATACCATGGAAAAGGCAATTCGTATTCTGATTCTCGGTGTTCTCGTTTTCATTGCGGGTTGTGGGGAGCGCAATGAAGCCGATGTGGCCGGGCCGTTTCGTTTGCTCGGCCGCTTCCAAACGCGCGGATGGCCGTTTGATGTCGCCGTCGGCGATACGGTCGCTGTGGTTGCGGACGACGAAGCGGGAGCAGCGATTGTGGATATTCGCAATCCCGTGGCGATGGATACTTTCTACACGCTTCCCGCCACTGGTTACAATTATCGAGTGACTCTGTGTATCCTTTCAGTCGAGAATGGCGTTTTCGGGCCATACAATCCCACGACCGGCGGACCGCCACTCTATCATCTTACGAACGGCACTTTCGCCAATGGCGGCTTCCGCAATTCAGGCGAAGTCTATAAGATGGAACTTCTCTCGAAACCGGACACGCTTCAGCTTTTCGTTGGTGATAAGACACCGAGCGATGGTTTCGCGGGTTTCACGCTGGCGAGAGTCACGGACCATTGGGATGAAATTGACTTCCTGCAAAGCTACAATGCGGGCGGGCACAAGATGTACGGCTTCGCGCTCTCGGGGGATTTGGCGGCACTTTGCTTCGACGAGCTTGGTGTCGTCACACGCAATTGGCGCACATCACAAGACATCATTTGGGTGGACACGCCGGGCGGCGCGCACGACGCGGTTTGGGTCGGCAATTACATCTATGTCGCGGACTACGGAAATGGCGTTCAGGTGATTGACGCCACGACACCGGCGACGGCGCACATCGTGGCGTCGGTGATGCCGCCGGGCTCATCGCGTTTGGATCGCATTGCGGCGGATGCCGGATATTTGTTCGTCCTCGACGCAAACGATGGTATCTATATCATTGACATCTCCACACCGAATTCGCCGCAGTATCTGCAACTTATCGAGACGCCCGCGCCGAATGCGGTTGTCGCGAAGGGCGGGAAAGTCTATGTCGCGGACAGCTACAGCGGTTTGCTCGTGTATGGGAGAGGCTGAGGCTCGATTCCGAGCACGGAACAGGAAAGCCCCGATCGAGCATTTCGGTCGGGGCGATTTGTTGATTTGACTCACCTCTTCTAACTTCCCCTACTAAAGTAGGGGGACAACAGCGGGTTCATTCCTGCTATAGTCATTCCCAAAAGTACGTTGGTATTATGACATTACGCAAGGGGTTGAAACCCCTTGTTCACAATCGGGTTAACAAGGGGCTTTAGCCCCTTGAATAGCAGCTTACTTTTGAGAATCGCTATATTCTTTAGATGCGCTGAAGAACAAATTCAGTCTTTCAGGATTTCGAAGATCTCATTCCAAAGCTCCTCTCGTCCACGATGCTCTATGGATGAATAGGCAAGAATGGAGATAGGTTTGTATCTATGCAGCTCTTCGAGTAGTCGCGGCATCTCTTCGCGTTCTTCGGCGGCGCTCAGTTTGTCTATTTTTGTCAGGACAAGGATGAAAGGTCTTTTGTAGGCTTGAAGCCAATGCAGGAGTTCGAGGTCGTCATCTGTGGCACCATGACGAATGTCCAAAATCAAAATGACGCATCGAAGCTGCTTCGATTCGCGCAGATATCCTTCCACCAATTTCCCCCACTTCCGACGCATTGCTTCAGGCACGCGAGCAAAACCATATCCGGGTAAATCCACGAAGTAGTAGCGATTGTCCACGAGAAAATAATTGAGGAGCTGCGTTTTGCCGGGCCGTTTGGAAACGAGGGCGAGCTTGTGGCGATTCAGAAGACTGTTGATGAGAGATGATTTGCCGACATTCGAGCGCCCCGCAAAAGCGATTTCGGGAAGAACGGGCCCAGGCAACGATTTCAGGTCGGCGCGAGAGGTGACGAATGTGGCGGATGGAATTTTCAACACAATGAGAGAGAAATCAGGAGTGTGGCACAGTTTCCGAAAGGAGCGGCTCCGCTGGAGTTGCCTCTCGCGGGGGAAAGACATAATCCCAAACCTGCTTGATAGTGGAGACAAAAACTACATCAATGTCTTTGCGCAAGTCCCCATGCAGGTCGAGCCATTCTTTTTCGTTTTTCTCGGGGAGGATGAGGCGTTTGATACCGGCGCGTTTCGCCGCCATGACCTTGGCTCCCAACCCGCCAATCGGTAGCACATTGCCGCGAAGTGTCAACTCTCCCGTCATGGCCACATCCGCTTCCACGGGCCGCGAAATCAATGCGGAAAGCATCGCGGTCGCCAGCGTAATACCCGCCGATGGGCCATCTTTCGGAATGCCGCCGACTGGAATATGAATGTGCATATCGAGCTTGCGATGGAAATCTTCCGGGACGCTCCAGTAGTGTCCATTAGCGCGAATATACGAGAGAGCGGCTTGCGCGGATTCTTTCATCACATCGCCGAGCTGGCCGGTCAATTGCAGCGTTCCGCGTCCTTTCATTAGGGTCGCCTGAATGTTCAAAATTTCGCCGCCGGACGAAGTCCACGCCAATCCCACCGCCGAGCCAATCCGGTCTCCTTGTTCGACTTCATCTTTATGGAAGGGTGGCAGGCCGAGGAATTTCTCAAGATTCTTGACGGTGATTTCGACGGCTTGCGAAGTCTTGGACGGATTTTCGCGGGCGACCTTGCGGCAGATTCTGGCGAGGTGGCGTTCCAGCTCTCGCACGCCCGCCTCCCTTGTGTAGATGTCAATGATGCTGAGAATGACCTCGTCAGGAATGTCAACCTCACTGGCCTCAAGGCCGTGCTCGCGAAGTTGCTTGGGCAGCAGGAATTGGCGAGCAATGTGCAATTTCTCTTGCCTCAGATACCCGGGCAATTCGATGATTTCCATGCGGTCCTGAAGCGGCAGCGGAATCTCGTGACGGATATTCGCCGTTGTGATAAACATCACCTGTGACAAATCATAGTCCACTTCGAGGTAGTGGTCAGAAAAGTGCGCGTTCTGCTCGGGGTCAAGGACCTCGAGAAGCGCCGCCGAGGGGTCTCCGCGAAAATCGGTGGACATCTTGTCCACTTCGTCGAGCAGGAAGACGGGATTGATGGTTGCAGCGCGTTTCATCTGCTGAATGATGCGGCCGGGAAGCGAACCGATATAGGTGCGGCGATGGCCTCGAATTTCGGCTTCATCCCGCACGCCTCCGAGCGACACTCGAATGAAATGCCGCCCCATCGCACGGGCGATTGAGCGTCCCAGGGAAGTTTTGCCCACACCGGGTGGGCCGACGAAACACAAAATCGGCCCGTGCATCTTTTGAACGCGCCCCAAAACCGCCAGATGCTCCAGTATGCGGTCTTTGGGCTTCTCCAAGCCGTAGTGGTCTTCGTCCAGAATCCGCTGAGCCAAACCGATATCCAAGTTGTCCTGCGTGGCCGTGCTCCACGGCAGACAGGTCAACCAGTCGAGATAGTTCTTGATGACCGACGCTTCCGGCGAGAGCATCGGCATTCCCTTCAATTTCTCCAATTCTTCATTGGCTTTCTCTCGCACTTCTCTTGGCATGCGTGCCTTGCGAATCTTACGGCGGTATTGGACGATATCCGCGTAGTCATCTTCAAATTCTTCCCCCAATTCCTTCTTGATAACTCGCATCTGTTCCTGGAGGTAGTAGGCTCGCTGAGAGCGAGTAATTTTTTCGCGCACCTGTTTTTCAATGGAGCGTTCCACTTTCAGAATCTTGATTTCGTCATCGAGAGCTTTGGATATGGCGGACAGAATGTCCGCCATGCTCTCCATACTCAAGATCTCCTGCTTGCGCTCCATCGAAAGCGAGAGGTGGGCCATGATGAAATCCGCCATCTGGCTCGGGTCGGGCAAGTTGACCAAGGTAATGAGAATTTCATCCGGAAGCTCGCGATTCAAATTGACATACTCGCGGAAAAGGCTTTCCGCGAAACGCACCGACCCCTTTGCCTGAAGACTATTTTCGTCGGTGGGCTGGAACGCGGCAACTTTGGCCTGAAGGTAGGTCTCTTCGCTTTCAAAACTCAGAACTCGTGCTCGATGAACCCCCTCCACAAGAACTTTGACCAACCCATTGGGGAGCTTCAGAATCTGAAGAATGTTACCGACAACGCCGACCTCATACAGGTCAGCGGGTCCAGGCTCCTCCTTGGCGGGATCGCGCTGGGCAACCAGCAGGACCAGCTTCGTCGTCACCATTGCGCGTTCAACCGCCTGCAGAGTTCTCTCGCGTCCCACAAGCAGTGGGAAAATCATCGCAGGGAAGATGACGACATCCCGCAGCGGGAGAACCGGAAGCGTTTCGACGGAATTTATTTCTTTCGTCATCAGTAGGTTTCTCTAAATTTCACGCCGCAGCCGTTTGACTGGAACACGAAGTTGTTCGCGATATTTTTGAACGGTACGCCTTGCAATCGGGAATCCTTCTTTCGCCAAGATGTCGGCGATGGCCTGATCCGAGAGAGGATCGGATTTGTCTTCACCGGCGATAATCTCTTTCAGGCGGTCTTTGATGACCTTCGTGGACACATCGTCGCCGGAAGAGGTTTCCATGCGCTCGCTGAAGAAAAATTTCAATTCAAAAACTCCCCAATCCGTTTGCACATATTTTCCGGATGTGACGCGCGAAATCGTTGAAATGTCCATGCCGATATCTTCGGCGATGTCCTGCAGAATCATCGGTTTCAGAAATTCTTTCCCTTTGCGGAAAAAGTCTTCCTGCCGTTTCACGATGGCGCGCATCGTCCGCAGAATGGTGGTTCGCCGCTGATGGATGGCATTGATGAACCAGCGGGCGCTTTCGAGTTTGCGTGTCACGAACTCCTTGACTTTCTTATCCGTGCTGCCTTTCAAGAACATGTCTTTGTAGGCGGTATTGATGTAAAAGTTGGGGATATTGCCGTCGTTCAGATAAACGGCGAATTCATCTCCTACGCGGCTGACGACAAGATCAGGGATGATGTAATTCTGCTTTTCATCGAAGTAGCCCTCGCCGGGCTTGGGATTGCATTTGCGAATTTCCTCAAACGCCTCTTTGACCTCGTCCAGAGAGATGCCCAGTTTGCGAGCAATGACTTCGTAGCGCTTATTGACAAACGAATCGAAGCACTCCGTCAAAACGCGGATGGCATTCGGCGTCGGCGCTTCTCGTTGTTGCAGTTGGAGAAGAAGGCACTCGGTCAGGTTGCGCGCTGCGATGCCGGGCGGGTCGAAGCCCTGCACAACCTTCAGCACTCGTTCCACCGCTTCGGGAGTCATCTTCAACTCATGGGCAATTTCCTCAACCGATAGCGTCAAGTAGCCGTCATTGCTCAGACTGCCGATAATGAACTCCCCGATTTTGTATTCTTCATTCGTCAGGCGTTGCAAGCGAAGTTGTTCTTCGAGGTGCTCGGAGAGCGTCGGGACGATGGCTCGCGGCGTTTCCACCAACTCTTCCGGCGAGGGGCGGCTCGCGCGGTAGTAGTATTGGTCGTCCGTCAGGAAATCGTCCCAATCAATCTCTTGTTCCTTTGCCGCTTGGGCTTCCGCCATGGCGGGCTCTTCGGAAGCGCTTGCCGGGACGGCGTTTTCTTCCGGTTCCTCGGTCTCTTCCGTTGCGGCGGCGGATTTTTCGGATTCAAGCTCCGAAGCATCCTTGTCCACAATCGCTTCGTCTTCAGAGATTTCTTCGAGAAACGGATTCTCCATCAGTTCAGCTCGCACCCGCAACTCCAGTTGAAGAAGGGGCAATTGAATGAGCTCTGACCGAAGAATCTGCTGTGGTTGAAGAATCTGTTCCTGGCGTTGGCGTAGTTCCTGTCTGAGCGTCTGCATGGTACTCAGGTCCTCCTATTCCCCTCTGCGCCGGTCTCATCGAAGAGGTTCATCTCTATCTCCCCTGGGAATTGAACTGGATTTCCACTGAATTCTTTCACTTGATGCCTATCAATGCCGTTTCTCGCAAGGTTGTTTCGTTCATCAATCTACTTAACCCACCATAATTCACCAGCCCCCACCGTCTCCGGTGGGGGGCAGGCGAGACGCGGGAGCGTCCCCCGTAGAGATGAACGCGGCTCAACGCGCATACCTTTCTTGTTTCTCCTCGTCCGGTGAAGAGGCCGAACTACCTGTCCAGTCGGAAGCTCTCGCCCAAATAGATTCGACGCGCCTCGGGGTCATTAGCCAAGAATTCCGCACTGCCCTCTTTCAGAATCT
>DYHQ01000111.1 GCA_020724065.1 Candidatus Puniceispirillum sp.
GGCTAAAAGTTCAAGCGACTATTTTTTAACGACAAACATTGAGACAGCTGTGGTCTGGAGACCCACAACGGCGAGTAGCGGATCTAATACGGGGTAATTTCACAGAAGAGACTCGAGTCATCCACCTCGATGATTCGGGTCTCCGCATTCACATCGGCGGTCAAGGATAGGAATTCCCTCTGGTGCACGGTCGTTGCGGTGAAGCCGTCTTTGCATACGATGACGCCGTCGCGTGTCTTCTCATAGTCAATTTTCCCCAAAAGTCCCGCCTCCGATTGCCTCTCGAACCATTCCAAGCGAGCGTTCCAGAATCTCTCTGAATAACTCGACAAGAGAACGATTCCTCCGGGTTTGGCGACGCGAATACTCTCCCGAATCAGATCTTTCTGATTCACATGAAATGCCGAGATTCCGTTCTGGATGCAAATGACGACATCGAAAACCTTGTCACGAAAGCCAAGCCGAACGGCGTCCATCGCGGCCAAAGAACAATTTGAAACCCCTCGCAATTCGTCCTGTGCAAGCTGCAAACTGGCGATGGAGGTGTCTATCCCGACAACGCGAGGAGCTTTCTTCGCGAGTCGAGCGAGCACGCGCCCATAACCACAGCCCAACTCCACGACAATATCGCGCGGGTGGATTTTCTCAAGAACGAATTCGATTTCCGCTTCGAGATATTGCTGAACACGTGGTGAGGCGATTTCATAGCAGCGTTTAAGCCCTTCGGCAGAGAGTTTATCGGCGTAGTAGTCGCTCATTTAGGTATCTGAACTCGCCATTGCGGCTCTGGAGAGCCACAACGGCGATTTAGAGAGGAAAGGAACGAGCCTTCTCGACAATATTCTGCACAGTGAACCCGAAATGCTCGAAGAGCTTGCCGCCCGGCGCTGACGCACCAAAAGTCTCCATTCCAATCGCGGCGCCTTGTAATCCGACGAACCGTTCCCATCCCAGAGGCGACGCCGCTTCGACGGCAAGCCGCGCGGTAATTGACGGCGGCAGGATTTCATCGCGATATGCTCTCGGTTGCTGCTGAAAAAGCTCCCACGAAGGCAAAGAAACAGCGCGCGCCGCGATACCTTCTTTCTCGAGTTCCATTGCCGCCGCGATGATTAGATGAACTTCCGAACCGGTGGCGAGCAAGAGCAACTGCGGCATGTTCTTTTTCGATTCATAGACGACATATCCGCCGCGTCGTACGCCGGAGCTTATCACGGATTGTTCTATGTCAAGAATCGGCAAGGCTTGTCTGGAGAGAATCAACGCCACCGGGCCACTCTTGTGTTCCAAAGTGAATTCCCAAGCGGCAACAGTTTCTTTCGCATCTGCTGGACGGAGGACGATTAGATTTGGAATCGCCCGCAGTGCAGCCAAATGCTCGACCGGCTGATGGCTCGGGCCATCTTCGCCGAGGCCTATGCTGTCGTGAGAAAAAACATAGATCACTTTCAGTTTCGTCATTGCCGCAAGTCGAATCGCCGGACGCATGTAGTCCGAGAAGATGAGAAAGGTCGAACCGAAGACCTGAAACGGTGCCGTCAATGCAATGCCTGAAATGCAGGTGCCCATCGCATGTTCACGAATACCGAAATGAATATTGCGCCCTGCGTAGTTGTCGGCACTGAAATCGCCAAAGCCATCAAGATAAGTCATTGTTGAGGGCGCTAAATCCGCCGACCCACCGAATAGCGCGGGGACTTCATGTGCGAGTGCATTCAGCACATTCCCGGATGCGGTACGCGTTGCTATCGGTTTATCGCTCGACAAAAACTTCGGCAGAAGACTGCGCCAATTCTCGGAGAGCTCGCCTTGCATGAAGGCCTTCCACTCTGCCGCGAGTTTGGGATGCTCCTTTTCGTATCGCGCGAGGAGGTCTTTCCATTTGCTCTCGCTTTCTGCACCTCGCTTCGCCGCTTCTCGAAATGGCGCATAGGCTTCTGCAGGCACCGTGAACGGTTCGGCGTAAGGCCATCCGAGATTTCGTTTTGTCAAAGCGACTTCCTCTTCACCCAATGGAGCGCCGTGGGCCGCCGCGGTGTCCTGTTTGTTCGGGCTGCCACAAGCGATATGCGTTCTTGCGATAATGAGAGAGGGCTTTGATTTCTCTTCTTTGGCGTTCTTCAGAGCACCATCAACAGCTTCTAAGTCGTTCCCGTCAACGCGCTGCACATGCCAACCGAGTGCATCGAAGCGCCGACCGACATCCTCACTGAAAGTCAGACTTGTGCTTCCCTCGATAGTGATAGCGTTATCATCATAGAGAAAGATCAGATTGCCTAACTTGAAGTGTCCGGCAAGCGAGGTGGCTTCGGACGAAACGCCTTCCATCAAATCGCCGTCGCTGCAAATTCCATAGACGCGGAAGTCCACAATCGGAAATCCCGGTTGGTTGAATCGCGCGGCCAAATGAGCCTGCGCAATCGCGATTCCCACGGTATTTCCGAATCCTTGTCCTAACGGCCCCGTCGAGACTTCCACGCCGGGTGTCAGGCCGTGCTCGGGATGCCCGGGTGTCTTGCTGCCGAGCTGGCGAAAGTTCTTGATGTCATCGAGCGAAAGGTCGAAACCGGAAAGGTGCAGGAGGCTGTAGAGCAGCATGGAGCCGTGACCCGCGGAGAGAATGAAGCGATCCCGCCCGAACCAATCGGGATTTCGAGGATTGAGTCGCAGATGCCGCGTCCAAAGCACATACGCCATCGGAGCCGCGCCCATCGGCATGCCGGGATGACCCGATTTCGCTTTTTGGACAGCATCCATCACCAGCGTGCGAATCGTATTGATACAAAGTTCATCGAGAGAAGTCATTCGAGACCTTCATTGGCAAGATTTTGAAAATTGAATCTAAAATATAGCCCCTTTGCATCTAAGAGGCAACTCGCGGTTTTAGTGTGGAATCATAGCGCCCAGCTTGCTGGGCTCTCATGCGGCGTCGTGATTCGGGAAGATAACACCGCCCGGATTGGGAGCCATGTAGTGGGATTTCATGGCCCAGCAAGCTGGGCGCTACGACGCTCTCTCTTGACATTGGGAACTTTTGAGCGTATATTCAGGTTCGCTTTTTGGCACTCATTTAAGAAGAGCGCTAACATCGCGACAAACACTTGCTTACATCATAAATTATAACGATTTAATCACAAATCATGGAGGAGACTATGAAAATCAAACCTGTGGACGAACGCGTCCTGATTAAGGCTCTTGAAGAGGAAGAGCGCAAAGTCGGCGGTATCATCATCCCTGACACCGCCAAAGAGCGGCCCCAGATGGGCGAAGTCGTCGCGCTCGGCGACGATGTGGAACACACCGACCGCAAACAGAAGAAGCTCAGCGAAATCGTCAAAGTCGGAGATCGAGTCATTTATGCGCGCTATGGCGGCACAGAAGTCAAAATCGCGGGCGACGAGTTTCTCATTGTCTCGCGCAATGACATCCTCGGAGTGATTCAGAAGTAGGGGCATGGCGCGCCATGCCCCTACCTTGTCATCTACAGAAATACTATTACCAAGGAAACAAACCTAAGGAGATAGACAATGGCATCCAAACTCATCGCCTTTGATGCAGAGGCGCGCACTTCCCTCAAAAAGGGAGTGGATTTACTCGCCGAAGCGGTGAAAGTCACCCTCGGCCCGAAAGGACGCAATGTCGTCTTGGAAAAGAAGTGGGGAGCCCCCACGGTGACGAAGGACGGCGTTACCGTCGCGAAAGAAATCGAATTGGAAGATGCTTGTGAAAACATGGGCGCGCAGATGGTGCGTGAAGTCGCGTCCAAAACCTCGGATGTCGCCGGCGACGGCACCACCACCGCGACCGTGCTTGCCCAATCCATTATCCACGAAGGTTTTCGCAATGTGACCGCGGGCGCAAATCCGATGGACCTCAAACGCGGCATCGAAAAAGCCGTGCGCTCTGTTGTGGATGAACTCAAGAAGAATTCGAGAACGGTCAGCGGAAAGAAGGACATCGCCGCTGTCGGCGCCATCAGTGCAAACAACGACAGCGAAATTGGCAACCTGATTGCGGACGCGATGGACAAAGTCGGCAAAGACGGCGTCATCACGGTTGAAGAGGCCAAAGGTACGGAAACGACGCTCGAAGTGGTGGAAGGAATGCAGTTCGACCGCGGCTACCTGTCGCCCTACTTTGTGACGAATCCCGACGAAATGGAAGCCGAACTCGAAGAGCCGCTGATTCTGATTCACGACAAGAAGATTTCCTCGATGAAGGATCTTCTGCCTGTCCTTGAGAAAGTGGCTCAAATGGGCAAGGCGCTGCTGGTCATTGCCGAAGATGTCGAAGGAGAGGCTCTCGCGACGCTCGTGGTGAATAAGCTCAGAGGCACTTTGAAGGTTTGCGCGGTGAAAGCTCCGGGCTTCGGCGACCGCCGCAAGGCCATGCTCGAAGATATTGGCGTCTTGACCGGTGGCCGAGTCATTTCCGAAGAAGCCGGTTTCAAATTGGAAAACGCCGTTCTCTCAGATTTGGGTAAGGCGAAGAAAGTCGTCATTGACAAGGACAATACGACGATTGTCGAAGGCGCGGGCAAGACCGAGGACATCAAGGGTCGCATCTCGCAGATTAAGAAGCAAATCGAGGTGACCACTTCAGACTACGACAAGGAGAAGTTGCAAGAGCGTTTGGCGAAGCTCGCGGGTGGCGTGGCCGTTTTGAAAATCGGAGCCGCGACCGAAGTCGAGATGAAAGAGAAGAAAGCTCGCGTCGAAGATGCGCTGCATGCCACGCGCGCGGCTGTTGAGGAGGGAATCATTCCGGGCGGCGGCGTGCCTCTTCTGCGCGCTCAGGCTATTGTGGATGCGCTGAAACTCGATGGTGACGAAGCCATCGGCGCGAAAATTATTCGCCGCGCATTGGAAGAACCGCTGCGTCTCATCGCCGAAAACGCCGGCCATGAAGGTTCGGTCGTCGTCAACAAAGTGCGGGAAAACAAGAGCTACAATTTCGGCTTTGATGCGCATGCAGAAACTTATGGGGATATGCTGGACGCAGGCATCATTGACCCCACGAAAGTCGTGCGCATTGCTCTCGAGAACGCTTCTTCCGTCGGCGCGCTCTTCCTCATGACCGATGCGGCGGTTTCCGAGAAAAAAGAGAAGGAGAAAGCTCCTCCAATGCCTCCCGGCGGCATGGGTGGCATGGATTACTAAACAAACCAAACGCCGAGGCGGCTCGCCTGAGCCGCCCGCAATTGGTTCACCGCCGCGGCACGCGTCCCGCGTGCCCGGCGAAACTACTCTGAAGCGGGGCAGGCGAGACGCCTGCCGCCGCGACCATTCAGCCGCGCAGGAATTGTCCTGCGCGGTTTTTTTTGTAGCTCTATTGAAATGGAATTCCGGCCAGGTTCAGAACCTGGCTCGGCGGAAAAAGTGAGACTGGGCTATGTCTTCTGCTGAACATAGACGGTTCGTGTTGGATAGGCGAAGGCGATGCCCTCTTTCTCGAATCGTCGGCAAAGATTCAGATTGATGGTCTGTTGAATATCCATGTACAAATTATAATCATCGCTGAGAACGAAATAGACAACCTCAAAAACAAAGGCATAATCACCGAATTTCTGGAAATGGGCGCGGTCAAAGCGTGTTTGGCTGATGGATTCGATGATTTCCCGAATCATGGAGGGAATTGCTTCCAATTTGTCCGCGGGCGTTTGGTAAACGACCCCGAAAGTGAACACAACTCGACGCTCAGAAAGGCTCTTGAAGTTTCGCACGCGGCTGTTGATGAGGTCGGCATTGGAGAAGATAATCAATTCGCCCGAAAGACTTCGGACGCGAGTCGTTTTGACTCCAATGCGCTCAACCGTCCCGGCGAAATCCCCGACCGTAATGAAATCTCCCACCTCAAAGGGCTTGTCCAGCAGAATGGACATGGAACTGAAGACATCACTCAGGATATTCTGCGTCGCCAGTGCGATGGCAATTCCCCCGACTCCCAATCCGGCAATCAGCGGAGTGATTTGCACGCCCAAATTGTCTAACACCAAGAGAAGAAGAATCAGCCACAGAACCAATTGAGCGAAAAAAGTCATCACACCAAAGGCGGAAACACGAGCCGGGTCCTCCGCCCTCTCCTTGTGCGCCCGCCGTGTAATCCAAAACGAAACGACAGCACTGCCCCAGAATCCAATTTGAAGGAAAAGGGCAATCAGCGCCGCACTCCGTATCAGGTGAGCCGCCTTGGCCGGCAATGCCACAGCCTGCAAACCGATGTATAGAGAGAGAATTAGGAGGAAGATGAATTTGGTTTTATGGATGACGACCAGGAGGGCATCGTCTATGTCAGTCTTGGTCAATGCAGCAACAGCCGCAAGTCGCCGGGCAGTAATGCCTCGAACGACCCGAAAAATGAGGGGCAAAACGATTGTGATTAGCAGTGCGAGCAGCCATGCCCACACGGGATTGTCGTAATAGACCAAATACAAGAACCCCATAGGTGACCTCCACAAGCGTTCAGAGTTCTTTTGCACCGTCGGGGATAATCGTGCCCACGATGCCGATTCAAAATAATACGCATCTTGTCCGAAAAAAACAACCCCGCGAGGCCATAGCCAAGCGGGGCTAATGATTGATTAATTTTCGGAGACTATTTCAGCAGCACCATCTTGCGTGTCGCCGCAAATTCAGCAGTCTGCAAACGATAGAAATAGATTCCAGATGGCAGGCGAGATCCGTCGAATTCGACGCGGTGCAACGCTGCAGCCAGCGGCGCCTTGTCCAACAATGTGGCCACTTCTTGTCCGAGAACATTGAAGATTTTCAATGTCACCCTGTCAGGCTGCAGCAGTTCAAATTGCAGCGTGGTCGCGGGATTGAACGGATTCGGATAATTCGGGTACAGCGCGAAGCGACTTGGCAGATCAGGCGGGGTAAACGGGACGCTCGAGGCAATCTGGTCAATCGGAATGCGTTGATAGATCACGGGATTCAAAGTGGCCACACCCTCTCCATAGATGGAAGTGCCTGCGTCTTTGTCCAGCACATACTCCATGTGCAAAAAACCATCCGTCACCAAAAGGGCAACGGTGATGTCGCGCTCGTGCAAACTCTCGCCCATGGGGACGGGAACGGTATCCGGCGTTGTGGTCGTCACATTCGTGCCGGCAGCCCACGAGCGTCCGTTGTTTGTAGAAATCGTAACATAAGCGTCCGCAAGGGGATAGCCCGCCCACGACAGAGTCTCCGGGTCAAACTGCTGATAGGAGCAATAGAGATATTCCGTCAGTGTGTCAATGGCAAGACTCGGTCGTTGGACGAAAAGCTGCCAAGCTCCTGGATCCACGGCATACTCAGGCCACCATCCATCTGCAACAAGACTGAGGTCGTCGGTCTCCTCACTCCAGTGCCATATCAACGAAACTCCGAAGGTGCTGTCTGTCTCTGAAAATATTCCGGTAACTGTGAAGGCAATGTGGACATAGTCTGATTCGTCAAAGAGGACCGAGCAATCCGTGAACGCTCGAAGGGTATCCTGAGTTGTCCAATGAGTGATATTTCGGAGCGGTCCCCAATTCACGCCCCCATCTTCGGAGACGCGAAGGCAAATATCGTGGTTGCTGCCGAATAAGCTGTCCACAGGATGACACCAGGCTGCGGCCACGCGCCCAGTGCGCCTTGAGCAGGCGATATCCGCCGAGACGACCGTGACGGTATCCCACAGCTCAAATCCTCCGCAGCTCAAAGTTTCCCACTCAATATTGACCCAGAAGCTGTCGGAATCGAAGTATGGCACGCCCCGAGAATAGTAGAGCCGCATCGGATTCTCCGCCTCCATCGGCATTTCGGTTGAAATCAAGTGCAGAACTCCATCCGTGCTCATGGCTATCTTGGGGAACATAATGGGCAAATCAGTTCCTCCCTCATAGCACCAGTCGGG
>DYHQ01000112.1 GCA_020724065.1 Candidatus Puniceispirillum sp.
TATCCCTTCCTAATCACCTCCGTGTCTTTCGATGTCACCTATGGCTACTGTGACTCGATTTATGAGGTTGGCCAGACTACGTGCTGGACAGTGGACATCGAATGCCCGGCCAACATTGGCACCGGCTATCCCGACGAATGTAACGGTCCCGGTCCTGTTCTGGGCACAACTACGGTGTGCCATGAGTGCACGCCCGATGACTGGGACCAACTGGTGTATGTGACGGCTCACTTTGATCCGCCTGTCTGTGTGGATCGGCCGTTCTTCTTTGGAGCCAGGAGGGTGTCGTTTACGGGTGACCCGACTTGCTCACCGACCTTTGTTTCTGCCAGGGCGGCTGCTCCGGCCCTGACCTGCAAGAACTGGGTCTACTTCCGCCCCTATGACGGCGTCAACTTATGGTCCTTCCCATGCTGGAACAATGTGTACACTGATTACGGTGCTGGAGGCTGGGGAGCTGCCTTCGCATGGTGCGCAGGAACGGCCGGCGTACAGTGCCAGCCTCTGCCGTGTTACCCGTGTGCGACTCCGTTAGTGGGCGATGTGGTTGAGGATCCTATCCTCATCAATACCGCGCCGTGGACGCAGGTAATTGACCTGTGCGATTATTGCCCGGATTATAACCAATTGGTCGAAGTCCCGGGTTCAAGCTTTACGGGCGCTGGGCCGGATGTAGTGCTGAGGCTGGATTATCCAGCCGGACCTTCGGAGGTGTGCTTCACGGTCACAATCGCTCCGGATCCAAATTGCGCAGTCTTTGATGTAGTGTTTTTCCGGATTCGTGCATGGATTGCTGATGAGTATGGTGCCTTCTATCTCGGAGCCCCGTGGCCTCCGGGAGTTGGCACTACTGTGACCTTCAACTTCACGCCAACCGGGCCGTTCGGATGCCTTCCGAACGCGACCTATTGGATCTACATTGACACGCGCAATGACGGGTGCTGTTGCCCGGTTACCGTGACCTACACGGGCGACACACCGTTGCCCGTCGAGCTGAAGTCGTTTGAGGCCCTTTCGGGCGACCGTATGGTGACCTTGAACTGGACGACGGCGACGGAGCTGAACAATGATTACTTCGAGGTGCAGCGCAGCACCGCTTCGAGCGCTTGGACGAAGATCGGCCAGGTGGATGGTGTTGGGACGAGCATGACCGAGCACAGCTACACCTATGTTGACCAGGCTGTGGTGAATGGCGTGACTTACGCCTATCGTCTGCTGTCTCACGACATCAACGGTGAAGTCCATGAATATGCTTCTACCGTGGAAGCAACACCTCGGGCGCCAATGCCGACGGAATACGCCCTTGGCCAGAACTTCCCGAATCCTTTCAACCCGAACACGAGCATAAGCTACTCGGTGAAAGAGGCGGGCTTCGTGAGCTTGAGGGTCTATAACCTGATTGGTCAGGAAGTGGCGACGCTGGTGGTTGGTGAGATGCCGGCTGGTAGCTACACGGCAAGCTTCACGGCAACCGACTTGCCGTCGGGTGTCTATGTGTACCGTCTGGAGGTGAATGACTTCACCGCCCAGAAGAAGATGGTTCTTCTGAAGTAAGTCAATCCAGCAGGTGCCCGTGAATGGGTTATTGAGGGCCCTGATGAAGTCCGTTCGCTCCGTGGCGAACGGACGCACGCGGGATTCCTGATTTAGGTATGGATGGCATATGATAAGAAACGGGCACGGAAAGCCATTTCGCGCCCGTTTCTTTCTTTCGTGTTCTCTTCTTTCCAAAGAGATATTCACTTGATATTTCAATCAAATAACCAACTGTTTGGGAGGTAACTCATGCGTAAGAATCTACCCCTATTAGTTCTGGTCGTACTGGTTTTCCCTAGTATTTTGTTGGCCAGTGCGCCAGCAAGACACCAGGTTGCGGCACCAGCACCCGCTCCGTCGTTGCCAACGATTGAGGAGAAATCCACCTTCAATGACGGGTGGATGGAGCTGGAGAAGGTCATTCCGGTGCCCATGATGGGCGGTCGGGGAGACCACCTGGACTACTTCGACAGCACTATCACAATTGATGATTTTGAGGGTAGTCAGCCCGCGTGGACCAGCGCGGATATTGACTCCGGGCGTTTCTGGATGCTGTTTGACACATTAACCCTTGGCGGAACAGGTCTATCGTGGTGGTGCGGGGACACCTGTCTGGCCGCACAGGGTACGGCCGGAGGCTACAACGACCACTGGCTGCAGTATCTGATTTCGGATACTCTTGATCTAACCAGTGCCACGGCTTGTACATTGAAGTTTAAGGCACACTGGAAGATGGAGGTTCCGGGGGGCGAACCGGTGGGCTATGATATGTGGGATGGCTGGAATGTGTGGGTGTCCACCAACGGGGGAATCAGTTGGGCTGTGCTGGCTCCACTGGTGCCGCCCACGCCGCCCTATACTGGCAACAGCTCCTACGCCTTTGGTGTAGAGTGGGGTATGGGCCCAGGCATTCCTGCCTGGGGCGGCTCCTCCTATGCAAATGTGTTTAGTGAGTTTGTGTTCCCTCTCACAGTTGCCCATGGGTACAGCGATGTGCTGGTGCGCTGGGCTTTCTGTTCAGATCCTGCGTGGTGCACTCTGGACGACTCCTCTTTCTACGGCCTTATCGTTGACAGCATTCGTGTCACGGATGGAGTCGCTCCTCTGCTTTCCAATGATGGTGAGCTTGACGAATTCGTCGTCGACGCCGCTCCGACAGCCGTAGCCAATTGGGCAACGGACAATACGACCTACCATTCTGCTACGACATGTTGGACGGCCTCTATGATTTACAACGCCGCGCGTTCGATTGTCTCTTATCCTGTCACCTTGCCAACAGGCTATACGCGTTTGAGTATCCGCTACTGGGTGTGGTGCGACATGCCGGACTCCGACGGTGACAACGATAACTCCCTTGAGGACTATTACTATATCATGGTCAACGACGACGACGCGTGCCCGAGTTGGACGCTCGTTGCTTATGACTATGGGTATGCCAATGGCGAAGCCCCGCCGGGAGGCAACTCGCTTCTGGCGTGGGTCAAGAGAACAAGGGGGCTAATTAGAGGCAGTGCAGTATCCCTTAACATCACGGAGTATGCGGGGAAGACGGTACGCATCGCCTTCCGCCACATCACAGACGATAATGATGACGGTGGCGTAGGAACGGGCTTGCATGTTGACGATGTCGAAGTTGTGGCTACTCGCTCCTTTGAACATGACCTATCATGCAGTGAAGTGATTGTTCCTTTCCCGACCACAGTTGGACTGACTCGGGATTTCGGGATTCGGATTGTGAACGAGGGTCTTGGCAATGAGGGCAGCATAATTCGTTCGCAGTATTGGGTTTTCCGACCGAACGGCTCTCAGCAAGTCATCGCAAGCCCTGTGATAGACAGCACAATGCTCTCCACAGGTGATGATACGGTTCTCACATCCAGGAACTCCAGCCCATGGTCCCCCTGGACACCCGATGTGACGGGGTCCTATCTACTCCGGGCGCGAAGCAACCTGCTCACAGACCAGGACCGTTCCAACGACACGGCGTGGACGCCGACGAATGTGCCGCAGAATCCCGATTCGAACTTGGCGGTCACGGTGCGACCGACAGGCGAATATGAGCTGGGCTACCACACTCGTAAGCTCACCACCCGGTTCGCGAATCCACGATATGTCCGCTATACGCCCGCTGCCGATGGTGTTCCCGGTGGCACGCCAAGTGCTTTTGATATCACGAAGCTTCGGGCCATGTGGGGCTATAACGCTCAGTTGCCGGACACGGGAGCCTTAACCTGGATCGAATTCTGGCAAGCAGGCACGGATACAAGTCCGGGAACACTCATCAATCGTATGGCAACCCGGATTGACACCAGTGAAACGATCGGAAGCCAGGCCATGGTGCACTGGTGGAATTTGGACCTCACAGGCAAGATCGGGCTCCAGAATCTCTCCGGCGATTTCTGGATCTCGCTGACTGCACGGGATAGTATCGGGGCAGATCTCCTTCCAACCCCGGTGGGTGACTATGTGTTTCCAACTGCCTACGATGGCCATCATTTCGTGGTTCGTTACGATTGCACGGGGGCTCCCCTTTACCGGTCTCCTGGCCGTTACCTTTTGGAACCGACCATCAAGCCCTACACTGGAGTAACACCGGCCGACCCGGATACACACACCATCCTCGTGTTTACGATTCCGGATGGGCCGGGACCCGAGTACAAGGGACTCAAGTTGCGTTGGACCCCGAGCGTTGGGGCTCTCGGCTACAACATCTATCAGAGCACGAGCATTGATCCGGCGGGGTTCCAGTATATCGGAACGACGACTCAGACGGAAGCGTTCATGGGCGTCTATATGGATTCGATTCCTCGAATGAACTACTTGATTAAGGCGACCAACCATCTGCCAAGTGGTTCGTCCGCATTCCTTGGCTGCGGATACACCACGGGAACGGATACCATAAAGAGCTATCCATGTGATACTCTGCGTTTCCTTGTAAACTGGGGAAGCTGCAGTTGTGATTACATCGTGCTTGAGTATCAAGGTGTAGGCAGGGGTCCATTGCATTGCGGAAACAAGTCTCTATACATCTGGCGAGATGGTGCTACGGAGACCATGCAGGCTTGGAAGGTCAGAACGGATGTCGCGGCAGGCTACTACACCTACAATGTCACCTGCCGGCCAAGTGGTGCCACGAAGACCATCGTGATTCATGTAGATCCTTGATGCCCATAGTGGCAGAATTTCAGTTCCCTCCACTGAAAGCACAGCCTGCGGGAATCGTCCCGCAGGCTGTTGCTTTGAGGTGTTTCTCTATCTTGTAAATGTCGCGTGGATTTCGTATATTCCCCACCGGATTGTAGTCTGAAGAGAAAGGCCATAGAATGACGGCGTTGGAGAAGTTGCTTGCCAACCGTCGTGCTTGGGAAAGGGCGTATGCCGAGAAGGGGGGAGTGCTGGCAGGGAAGAGATTTCGCACGACTTCTTCAGTGGAGGTTCCGCCTCTTGTCTGGCCGGAAGACCCCGCGGTTGCCGCTGAGTACAACGAGAAGCTCGGCTTCCCGGGGCAATTCCCTTTCACTCGCGGCGTCCATTCGAGCCTGTACCGCGGCAAACTCTGGACAATGCGGCAGTTTTCAGGCTTTGGGACGCCGGAAGAGACAAACGAGCGGTACAAGTACTTGCTGTGCAGCGGCGGCACAGGACTTTCTGTCGCTTTCGATTTGCCGACGCTCATGGGCCGCGATGCTGACGACACTTGGGCGGCCGGGGAAGTCGGGAAGTGCGGCGTCTCGGTTTCATCATTGGAGGATATGGAGACGCTCTTCCGAGATATTCCGCTGGGGAAGATAACGGTCTCAATGACGATTAACGCGCCCGCCGCCATTATTTGGGCGATGTTCATTGCCGCGTCGGAAAACCAGGGGTGGAAGCGCGCGGTATTGGGCGGAACCATTCAAAACGACATACTTAAGGAATACATTGCTCAGAAAGAGTTCATCTTCCCGCCGGAGCCTTCCGTCAAGTTAGTGGTGGACACTATTGAATTCGCGGCCCGGGAAATGCCGAAGTGGAATCCCGTCTCCATCAGCGGCTACCATATCCGCGAGGCAGGCAGCACGGCCGTCCAGGAGCTGGCATTCACTCTGGCGGATGGAATGGCCTATGTGGACGCTACTTTGGCGCGCGGCCTCGATATTGACGAGTTTGCGCCGCGCTTGAGTCTTTTCTTCAATTCGCATTTGGATTTCTTTGAGGAAATCGGGAAGTTCCGGGCGGCCCGACGCATCTGGGCCAAGAAAATGCGCGGCAAATACCACGCAAGGAATGAGCGCTCGCTTCTGTGTCGTTTCCATACGCAGACCGCGGGATGCAGCTTGACCGCTCAGCAGCCGGAAAATAATCTCATGCGGGTGGCTTTCCAAGCTCTTGCGGGCGTTTTGGGGGGAACCCAATCGCTTCATACGAATTCAATGGATGAGACACTCGCTTTGCCGTCTGAAAAGGCGGTGAAGTTAGCGTTGCGCACGCAGCAGATTATCGCCCATGAAATTCTCGCCGGCTTGCCGATAGATCCATTGGGCGGCAGCTACTATGTTGAAGCCGTCACGGACGCAATGGAGCAAGGAGCTGAGGAATATTTCAGGAAGATTGATGCACTGGGAGGAGTCATTCCAGCCATTGAGGCCGGTTTCTTCCAGAGAGAAATCGCTCGTGCCGCGTTCACCTATCAACAGGAAATCGAGCGCGGCGAACGGATTATCGTCGGCATCAATGAGTATGTCGAAGAGGGAGAGGGAATCGAAATCCCCATTCTCAAGATTGAGGAAGATAAGATCAGCGAGGTGCAAAACCGGAAACTGGCGGCCCTACGGAAGCGCCGAGATGCCAAGCGCGCTCAAGAGTGCCTGGATAATATCAAAGAAGCCACCGAGAAAGGCGAGAATGTCATGCCCTATCTCATCGAAGCGGCTCACGCATACTGCACTCTGGGCGAGATGGTACGCGTCTTGTCGGAGGTCTATTCAGAATATGAAGAACCAGCGTTCTTCTGAGTAGAATCGCTTGACTTTTACACAAAGGATTCTATATTTTATTTTCTTACGAAATCGTTTGCGCCCGTAGCTCAAAGGATAGAGCAACAGCCTTCTAAGCTGTGGGTTGAAGGTTCGAGTCCTTTCGGGCGCACCGCCCGAAAGGGAAAATCGTGGAATCAGCTGGGCCGACGCCCGGAGCATCCGGTCTTCGGTCCGCAGTTGTGCCAGAATTAGTGGAGGGGTATCATGGCAGTTGTCGAGGGAGAATTTTACAGTAACTTGACTTCAAAGCGTGGGGATCCGGAATATTTGAAATCCTGCATCAGGGAAACGATGCATAAATTGCTTGACAACGACACGGATGTCCACAGACCGGGCATGCTCCTTGGAAAAATCCAAAGCGGCAAGACGCGAGCCTTCGTAGGTGTGATCGCCCTGGCGTTCGACAATGGTTACGACATGGCAATCGTTCTCACGAAGGGGACAAACGCTTTGGCACGTCAGACTTATGAGAGGCTGAGAAGGGACTTCGACGACTTCTATCGGAATGACAAGGTGGAAATCTGCGACATAATGCACCTTCCAATGAACTACACCGACTACGAACTGCGGAAAAAATTGATCATCGCAGTAAAAAAAGAGACGAATAATATGAGGCGCATTATCGGTGCCCTTGAAAACACTTATCCGAACCTGATGGACAAAAAGCTCTTGATCATTGACGATGAGGCCGACTATGCGAGCATCGGCTTCAAGATGGATAGAAGCGAGGGAATTGCACAAATCAATGTGATCGCTGAGGAGATCAATGAGCTGAGAGAGAAAGTGGCATCCTACGATTTCTTGCAGGTTACCGCGACCCCGTATTCGCTGAATCTGCAGCCGGACGAATTGCGGATTGAGGAATGTCGGGTGTTCAAGCCGGTCCGGCCAGTCTTTACGGTGCTATTGCCTATATATGACGGGTATTGCGGTGGTGAGTCCTATTTCCAAAAGAGTGCGGACGAGCAGTGTTCAGCGTACTATGTTTATGAGCCCGTTCCCAGGGAGGAGCTCGACATTCTCCGCCTTACGGGAAAAAGCAAGAAACTGAAGAAATTGGGAAGGGGCGACAGGCGATCTCTTGGGCTCGAGGAGGTCCTCGAGAATCCTCGTATAGGGGTTCTGAGAAAGGCATTGATGAATTTCATCGTGGGAGCTTGCATAAGGAGAATTCAGCAAGAGAAAGCAGGTCAGCAAATAGCGAAATACAGCT
>DYHQ01000113.1:0-3198 GCA_020724065.1 Candidatus Puniceispirillum sp.
AATGGTTTCCTGAACATTCCCCACAGGTAAACGGTCGAGAGCTTGGCGGATGATTTTGGCGCTTTGTTCCATCTCGCGAATACGCACCATGTACCGATCCCAGCAATCGCCGACCACGCCCTTCTCGCCGCTGCCGATGCAGATGTCGAAATCGTAAGTTTCGTAGCCGCTGTAAGGCTCTGGCTTGCGCAAATCCCAGGCAACACCCGCCCCGCGCAAATTCGGGCCGGTCGCTCCATAGGCAACGGCTTGGTTGGCGTTCATCACCCCAACCTCCGCCGTTCGGTCAACGAAAATCTGATTGAAGCTGAATAGATTATTGTATTCGTCAATTTTCGGCACAAAATAGTCGCAGAAATCGCGGCATTTCTCGATCCACCCCGATGGTAAGTCATGCGAGAGCCCGCCAATCCAAATATAGTTATACAGCAGCCGCGCTCCGCAAACATCTTCAAAAAGATCAATAATCCGCTCGCGCTCACGGAAGGCATAGAGAAACGGCGTGAAGGCTCCGAGATCCAAAGCGTAGGTACCGAAGGCCACAAGATGCGACGCAATGCGATTGAGCTCGGCCATGATGACGCGGATTGTCTTGACCCGCTCGTTCACTTCGATGCCCATGAGCTTTTCCACGGCCAGCACAAAGCCCAAATTATTGTTCATCGAAGCGAGATAATCGAGACGGTCTGTGTAGGGAATCACTTGATTGTAGGGAACCGACTCTGAAATCTTCTCGAAGCATCGGTGCAAATAGCCGATATGGGGTGTAATCTCGACACAGACTTCGCCGTCCGTGAGGAGCTCCAGCCTCAAGACACCGTGAGTCGAAGGATGCTGCGGCCCCATGTTGAGAATCATGTGGTCGCCTTCGACAATGTCAATGTCCTTCACCGTGGCCGCATGAAGCTCGGACAAGTCTGCCAGAGTATTATCGCGATTTTGCTGCACAGGTTCGATAGAATCTATTTTCGCTTACGGCAATTCCCACGCCAAATCCGGCGTGTCATTCAAATTGTCGTAAGCTGTTCTTAGCCCTTGATACTCCTCGGCTGTTTTGTAGTCCTTGCGCAGGGGATGGCCTTCCCAGTCATCCGGTAGTAGAATGCGCCGCAAATCCGGGTGACCGACAAACTCGACACCCATCAGATCAAAAGCCTCGCGCTCATGCCATTCCGCCGTGCGCCAGATATGACCGACTGTTGGCACCTGCGGCTTTTCCGTCGGCACGAAGACCTTCAATACACTGCGATGCCCGTTTGTCATCGAAAAGATGTGATAGACGACCTCAAAACTCCCTTTCCGATCCACGGCCGAAAGGCACATCAGCATGTCAAAGCGCAGCGTCGGCTCATCTCGCAAGAACGCCGCGACTTCGCCAATCTTCTCGGCAGGCACCCTGATCGCCGAGTCCGGCTTCGTCGCGGCAAGCTCGAAAGCCAAACCAGGAAACTTCGCCTTTAGAATCTCGAGAAGCTCTTCCGTCGTCATAGGTGGCTCATCACTGACTACACTTCAATCTTTGTTGTATCGGGTTTTCTAAGGGCCCTCAGGCAGCAGTGCCCCTTGGCGTTTCAGCTCGGAAAGCGCTGTGCTGACGATGTCGGCCAATGCCGTAACTTGGGCGGCTTGAAGCTCCCGTCGCTGCTCCGCGAAGGATGAACCAGCAGCGAAGTGAATTTCAATGCGCTGCACTGTGCCTTGTTGCTGGAACAAGACCTCCCAGCTATTCTTTCCACGGAAAAAGATTTGCGTGTCGCTGCGCTCCGAGTTGCGGATGCCTTCGGCGGTTTTCAGAATGTAGCGCAAAGCGGTCTCGAATGGGCCAAGCTCCTCCGGATCAAGAACAGTGAATGCCAGAAGTTCGGTCTCGCCCTGCAGCACCAAATTCGCGCCAAAATAGCGGGTCGTGTCACCAGGCTCGAAGGAAATATCGGTATAGACAGCTAAGGCTTCGTGTGTTCGGACTTTGGCCTTCGACAAAGGCGACTTGCGCTCACGCGTTTGCGCCAATGGCACGCTCCCGATGAGGGTGCGGTCGCGAAATATTGTACGCCCCGGCGTCTGGAGGTCCCATTCATAGTCTGTTGCAGGCCCCAGTTCTTGTGACAGAGCCTCCGACAGCGCGAGGAACAGACACGCCGCGCCCGCAATCCATTTCACGCGCGCCGGGGCGGGCATCGCACCCAAGCGGCATCGCCGATATTCTCGCTCTGCGCTCATTTCTCCCCCTTTTCATAGTTTTGATGCTGCCAGCAATAACGCGAGCCCTTCATCGCCCGACGAGAGCACTGGGCCCCTTTTTGGGTCGTGGCCTCGCATTGCCGAAATTCTTGTTCAACCGGTTCGATACTCTCAGGCATGGTCGCAGTATCTTGAGGCAGATATTTCAGAGCCGTGGTGAGTGGGATCCAGCCGTCAACACTCACCTTTGCCCAGCCGGCCACGGTGTCCAAAACCTGAACACGCGCCCCCGGCATCATTGTCCCTGCCATCGGGCCGCAAGGAATGGCCCAAATCGTATCGGGCGGAGTGCTTGCCTCCTGCGCAAACAGATTGCCTGCGAGCAGAAGGCCGAGGCATAGGAGGCGAAGAACCATGACCATCAAGCCTCTTGGGCGGCTTTTGCCAGAACCTTTTCTTTCATGATGACCTTCTCCCGCAGCTCCAGAAGACCTGCAATCAAAGCCTCAGGACGCGGCGGGCAGCCCGGTATATAAACATCCACCGGTACAATCTGATCCACGCCTTTCACCACGCTATAGCCGCGTTGCCAATAGGGTCCGCCGCAAATCGCGCACGAACCCATCGCAATCACCCATTTGGGGTCAGCCATCTGGTGATAAATGCGTTTGAGCCGCGACGCCATCTTGAAAGTGACCGTTCCCGAAACAATCATCAAATCCGCTTGCCGCGGACTGGGACGAAAGAAAGTGCCGAAACGGTCCAAGTCGTAGCGGGAAGCACCGGTGCACATCATTTCAATGGCGCAGCACGCCAGACCAAAAGTCACGGCCCAAAGAGAGCGCGACCGCCCCCAATCGAAAACTTTGTCAACCGAAGTGATCAGGATATTGTCGCCGAAGCGACCTTCAAGAACGCCCATAATTGCTGTGCAGAAAATCCTTCAAGTCTTTTGACTACGAAGCAGCGGTTTCGGTAGCTGCCGAAGGCCGGGGCATTTCAACCCGTGACATTACG
>DYHQ01000113.1:3208-7728 GCA_020724065.1 Candidatus Puniceispirillum sp.
TTCCGTTCTGTCCTCCGGCATACGAATCCATTCAAGATCCCCTTTTGCCCAAACATAAGCCAATCCCGCCAAGAGAATAAGTAGGAAGAACGCCATTTCCAACCATGCCCAGAGTCCAAGATGGCGATAGACCACCGCCCAAGGGTAGAGGAAAATCACCTCGACATCAAAAATGATAAAGATGAGCGCGATGATGTAAAAGCGGCTGTTGAAGCGAATCCAAGACGGCCCGCGAGTCACCTCCCCACATTCGTAAGTGGAAAGCTTTGTCCGATTCGGTCTGTGGGGTGCCAGAAGCCGAGAAAGGAAAAGAACCACAAACACCAAGATGGCCGCCGCTATTAGGAATAGAACTACGGGGAAAAAAGAGGCGAACATAGGTGCCCTGCCAGAAAAGACTCTCATTAGAGGCGTCACGACCAGACGCCCGCCAAATATGAAAAATCAATATAGGAAGTTTTTCTCCAAATGCAAACCCGAATTTGATTTTTTGAGCTCGCAATTTTTGTGAAATTTTTCTTGACTCTAACCGTCAAGAATGTTATATTACATTCGAGAGGCGGAGAACAAGAGAGAGGGGGTCATCGTTCATAATTTCGTTTATAAACAGGCATTTCGGACGGCGTTTTCCCTCCTTTCGCGCCTCGGAATGATCTGCCGTACCTGGGGGATAGGCAAAGAGGATATTCCCCCCGTATCCTCCAACGCAGTCGCACCTTGGGGGGAAACAAGGGCATAGCGAACCGCCAAGGTTCAGCGTGCCAAGCTTTCATTTTTCACCTCCCGCCGATGTGGAGTCCGGCCCGCAAGGGCCGGGCTCCCCGCGGTGCCAAACCCGTCCCTTTCATGTTTCAAACCCACAAGTTTCTTAGGAGGCTAAACCTATGGTAATCCACGGGTCGAGGCACTGGATGAGGCTGCTCGTTTGCGTCGCCCTAATATTTGGCATCAGTGCCGCGCTTTCGAGTGCCCAGGAGAAAACCAAAGTCGCGGGGAAGATGACGCTCACCTACTCTCGGCAAGAAACGATAGAGGTCGGAGACACCGAGGGCCATGTTCTCAGGTTGACAGAGCTCGCCGGCCCAAATATTAGCACTGGCGAGCACAAGTTCATGGACAATACGCAAGCTGTCACCATGTCATTTGCCGATCTTTCCCAAGGAAGCGGTCACTACCAGGGTTATTCGAGACTCTCTCAAGGGGCCGATACGGTTTTTGTCAAGTGGCAGGGAGAAGTCACCACCACTTCTTCTCCGGAAAAAAACCTGTTACAACATTCCACGGAGCCTGGTTCTACACAAAGGGAACCGGACAGCTTCAGAACATTGAAGGGAGGGGGACCTTCAAAGGAGAGATTGCACCGGACACGCTACACATCGTCGAATGGGAAGGCGAATACTTCATCAAGAAGTGAGGAACAAACCTTCGCCCAGTTATCATTGAGTGGCCCCTGAGCGACCTCCTTATCCCAGCGAGCAGACGAAGCCCGGGTTCTCCCCCCGTTCACGGGGGGACGAAGGGGGGCGTAGTGCCTCGTTGCCGAGGCGCTCACCTATCATTCCCGCCACCTTATTGTCATTCCCGCGATAGCGGGAATCCACTCTCTCACAAGTCATGAAATAATAATCGGAACCCTGCCATCCGCGGTTTCATTTTCAATTCTTGTGCTCATTCATTCTGAGTCCTTGCCCCCGCATACGCGGGGGTTTTCTTCTCGGTTTGAAAGAGCCAAAAATCTTTCCTATATTCCTACGCGTGAATCCTTGTTAGTTCCTCGGTGCAAGAAAGCATGAAGTCCTCTCGGAAGAAAAATCACGGACCAATGTCTCTATCCATGCTTCGGCGACTGCTTGCATGGTATCGTATGCACAAGCGCGCATTGCCGTGGCGCGATTTGTCTGATCCTTATGCCGTCTGGATCTCGGAAGTCATGCTCCAGCAGACACAGGTGGCGACAGTCAAACCCTATTTCAAGCGCTGGATGCGCCGATTCCCGACCGTTCAATCTCTTACCAAGGCCTCGTTGGATGAGGTCTTAAAGGTTTGGGAAGGTTGCGGCTATTATGCGCGAGCGCGTAATTTGCACCGTGCCGCTGTGCAAATCGTGAGCGAAAATAGTGGTTCACTGCCGCCCCGAGCCAAAGACCTCGAGCAGTTGCCCGGCATCGGACGCTACACTGCCGCGGCCATCGCCTCCATTGCTTTTGATGAGCCTGTCCCTGTTCTCGACGGAAATGTGCAGCGCGTCCTCAGCCGTTTCCTCTTGGAACGGCGCGCCCTTGAAAGGGCCGCGACTCAGAAGCGGCTTCGCAAAGCCGCCGAGAGCGTTATGACGCTGCTTTCCCCGCGCATAGGAGCTCCGGGTGAACTGAATCAAGCTCTCATGGAGATTGGCGCGTTGATTTGCACGCCAAAGCATCCGCAATGCCCTGTCTGCCCGTTGAAGTCGAACTGCCTCGCCTATCACCGACTCGCGGATCCCTCAAAGCTGCCGCACCGCAAGAAATCGCGCGCACTCCCACATTACAATACGACAGCGGCCATTGTCCAGCGCCGCGGCAAGGTGCTCATCGCCCAAAGGAAGCATGATGGCTTGTTAGGGGGTCTTTGGGAGTTTCCTGGCGGCAAACAAGAAAAGGGAGAATCCCTGAAGGCGTGCCTTGCGCGTGAAATCCGAGAAGAACTGGGCATTGAAATCGCCATCGGCGACTTGTTCAGCAAGGTGAACCACTGCTATTCGCACTTTCGTATCACACTTCACACCTTCTTGTGCACGCATCGCCGCGGCCGTGTTCGAAAGCTCGATGTCGCCGATTTTCGATGGGTCTCACCGCACGAACTGCAGAACTTCGCCTTCCCAAAAGCTGATCGCGTGATTATTCAGAAACTACTTGAGAATGAAAGTCGCAATTAGCGATGTCCGCCAGAGAATTCGAAATCCTACGCCGCTTCTTCCAAAGCAACTCCGAGTCACGGATCGCGCATACTCTACTCCGTTTTCGCGATGCGATCACCTTCTGCGACAACTGGGAAAGGCCCTGCGTGGCGGCCATTGCATGGAGAGATCGTCTTGTATTGGCAGGCGATGCAAAGGGGAACGGATGGGCTGAGTTCGTCGCCTCGCTTGATTTTCACGGCTTCATTCAGTGTCCCGAGGATTTCTTGCCCGGACTGAGGCGAGTTGCCCCGGGCCTCGCCATTTGGCCGCGTGTGCGCTTCGTCTTACGAGGGCCACTCAGAGAAGTGCCCTCTCCACGCAATGCCCAAATCCGAAGGGTGAACCTTGGCGATGCGCCAGCTCTGGAACAAATTGAACAATCCTGGGTGTGGAAATATTGGGAGGATGCCGAAGACTTCTGCCGGACAGCGACGGCGTATGTTGCTGAGGTCGCAGCCATCGCTGTCAGTGTGGTTTCAATTTTCGTTGAATACGAGAATCATGCCGACCTTGCCGTGGCAACCCACCCATCTTTTCGACGAAAAGGGCTCGCCACGGCCGCGGCACATGCCCTGTGCACGGATATCGTTGCTCAAGGCAAAATCCCTGTTTGGAGCACTTCGCCTGACAATATTGCCAGCAGTGTTATACCGCGCAAATTGGGCTTCGTCGAGATTCCCGCTCATCCCATGTATGTCATGAATCAGGAAATTCCTCCAGTGGAATAAGAATACGAGGTAGGTACCAATGCTCAAAAGACATCATATCCTTCGTCGTTTTCTCGGGATAATGCTGGTGGCGCTCGGGTTTGCGGCGTGCTATACCAATCCAGAAACCGGCCGCCGTTCGCTCGCGCTCCTTTCACCCCAGGAAGAAGCCGCTCTTGGCCTTCAGGCCTTCACGGAAATCAAGAAAGACACGCCCATTTCGACCGATGCTGAACAGAACGCCCAAACCCAGCGTGTCGGTCAGCGAGTATCGTCCGTCGTTCAACTGCCTGAGGCGCAATGGGAGTTCGTCGTCTTCAAGAAAGACGACACACCCAACGCTTTTTGCCTGCCCGGAGGGAAAGTCGGCATCTACACAGGCATTTTGCCCATCACGCAGAATGACAATGGTGTAGCGGTCGTGATGGGACATGAAGTCGCCCACGCAGTGGCACGACACGGGGGAGAGCGAATGAGCGAGCAATTGTTGATTGCCTTAGGTGGAGTGGGGCTGGCCGTGGCGCTGAGAGAAAAACCGCAAGAGACACAGGCCCTTGCGATGGTGGCCTATGGGGTGACGACAACGGTCGGTCGAGTTCTCCCCCACAGCCGCCGCCAGGAGCTTGAGGCCGACTACGTGGGCGTGAAATTCATGGCAAGGGCGGGCTATGATCCCCGTGGGGCGGTTGATTTCTGGCGCCGCTTCAAAGCCTACAACGACGAGCAGGGTGGCCGAGTCCCCGAATTTCTTTCGACGCACCCCCTCGATAACCGCCGTATCCGCGAACTGGAAAAGCGCATGCCCGAAGCGATGGAGATCTATCGCCGCAGTTCCGGATAACCAAAGCTGTCGTGGCGGGGGCATTGCCCGCCCG
>DYHQ01000114.1 GCA_020724065.1 Candidatus Puniceispirillum sp.
CGGTGACTCCCGCCACGACATAGCCTCCGTCGGCCGTCTGCTGAACGGATGAGGCGCCTTCACTGTGACTTCCTCCATAAGTGCGCGTCCAGAGCGTGTCGCCTTGGCTATTCGTTTTCACAAGATAGAAATCCATTTCGCCCGCACCGAAGGACTCGGTGACTCCCGCCACGACATAGCCTCCGTCGGCCGTCTGCTGAACGGATGAGGCTATATCATCATAGGCGCCACCATAAGTGCGCGTCCAGAGGGTGTCGGGAGGCTGGGTGAAGCTCGCCTGCGCGAGCGCAAGCACGAGCAAGACTATCCAAAGCTGCTTCATGGTGATTTCCCCTTTCGGCTTGGTGTTTCTTGTGGGCAGGGAGCTCCCCCGCCCGTTTCGAATCGCTTCTATTTCACTTGATTCTATTCTATGGCGCTCATGGTGGACGACACGCCGGAGCGCGCTGCCGTGCGGGTGTTGAAGCGGGCTGCCGCCCGGCGCTACAGGACGCTCACCTCTTTCTGCACTAACGCTCACCGTCCCCGGTGGGGAGGCATACGGGACGGGGGAGCGTCCCGCTCAGTGAGGACGAGGTGGGTCTTTTGCATTCGGCTGGCCGAGCCGAGAGACATCTTCAAGATACGGTGGGGAACAAGAAATGTCAATAGGAATTTCATTTCGGCAGGGTCAGGCGACCCTGCGCAGTGACGGGAAGAGATTGTGGTCGAGTCTGGAAACCCGCGGCGGCCGTAGGGGCGCGGCGTGCCGTGCCCGCTGGATTCCGACCAGGTTGAGAACCCTGGCTCGGCGAGAATACTTGGCGGAATTTGTCGCGGCGAAATTAGAAAGAAGCGGATGGGTGAATCGGGACGAGGAGAGTGAATTTGGTGCCGACGCCGACGGTGCTTTCGATATGGATACGCACACCGTAGGGTTCAAGGAGACGACGGGCGATGGACAGCCCAAGTCCCGTGCCGGTGGGTTCGCTCGTTCTCTCGTTTCCTACGAGGCGTTTCGTCGTATAGAAGGGAGTGAAAATCGCGTCCAATCTGTCGGGAGGGATTCCGCAACCGGTGTCTTCGATTTCGATGAGGATGTCCTCTCCGACGGGAGCGGTGGAAATACGGAGTTTTCGCTCGGCTCTGTCCCACATCGCATCCAAAGCATTGCGGACGATGTTCATGATGGCTTGCGAAAAATCGCTGTAGATACCGACGATGCGAGGGAGGTTTGTTGCCAGACAGAATTCCTTAACCACATTGTGCTTGTATTCTAAGTCGGCTTCCAAGAACTTCAGTTCTTCACACAAGAGCTGACTCAGATCCAATTCCTGAGCGGATTTGTCCTGCTCCTGGCGACTCTTCCACATCATGTTGCGAACGACCTGATGAACCCGCTCGACTTGCGCTAAGATGTCGTCCAATTCCAATTGATGGGGGTATTTCATTTTCATGAGCTGCGCCATGCCGTAGATGCTCATCAGCGGCGTGTTGATGTTGTGCGCGATCCCGGAGGCCAACAGCCCTATTGAAGCCAGCCGCTGTTCGGACAGGAGTTCCATTTCCATCTGGCGCTGATGCTCTTCCAAATCCAGTTTCTCGGTGATGTCTCGACAGATAATCTGCAGGATTTTCTGGCCGTGCAATTCCACCGGCCCCGCGGAGAGCTGCACGCGCCGCACTTCTCCGTTTGCTCGATAGAACTGCAAATCATCCACACGACATTCATCTTTGCCGCCGGCCCTATCGGCATAGATTTCGGCGAATTGCCGTCCCACATGGCGTTCAAGAGGCTTTCCGATGATTTGCTCGGAGGGAAGGCCAATCAATTTCGCGGCGGCCAAATTCACATCACGAATCGTGCCGCTGAGAAAATCCACCAAGAAAATAGCGTCAATCGCCCGATGAAAGAGAACTCGGTAACGCTCTTCCGTCTCACGAAGCTGCCCCGAGCGCTGCTCGATCAGTTGCTCCAGCGCTTGCTGATAAAGCTGATTTTCTTTTTCGAGGCGCAGTTTCTCTTGGAGAAGACGATGGTTCGCCACCGCTCGCTCGACGACCGCCAAAAGCTCGGCGCGGCGAAACGGCTTGGCGATATAGTCACACGCCCCCAGACGAATGGATTCCCGAGCGGTGGCAACCGACGGATCCCCCGTAATCATGATGACCTGTGTGTTCGCCTGAAGCTCGCGAATATGGCCCAGAAGAGCGATTCCGTTCGTGCCGGGCAAATTGATATCCAGGATCACGACCGGAAAATGCTGTTGTTTCAGGGCGCGAACCGCCGAATCGAAATCGGAACAACAATCCGTTTGATACCCCTCTCGTCCGAGCACCTCGGAGAGGGACTCACAAACCGAGTCTTCATCGTCCACGATAAGCACCTTGGCGCCGGTGTCCACGGTGCTTCGCGTTCCGGTCGCGCGACTATCTGTGACACTCTGCATTTTCAGGAAGCGACGATTCCTCTATGAGTGAGCCACCGCTTCGGCATAGGACATGCCGATGCCCAATGCATTTTCGATGGTTTGCTTCAAGTCGGCAATCTTGAAAGGTTTATACAGAAGGGCGTCAGCTTGAGTCTGGTGGAAGTCAGCAGGGCTGTTGTTCACGCCATACCCTGTAATCAGAACGACGGGAAGATGGGGATTCGCCTCTTTGATGGTGTCCATGAGCTGCAATCCGCTCATCTCAGGCATGTGTATGTCCGATAGAACCAGATCCACGGCCTCCCCATGAATAATGTCCAATGCCTGACGGCCCCCGAACGCCCCTACGGTTTCGTAGTCAAGGAGCTTCAGAATCCGCGACAGCGTGTGCACCATGAATTGGTCATCGTCCACAACCAGAATGCGCCGTTTGCGTGCGATGGCTGGTGACAGGTCCGGCTTCGTTCCGGAACTCTCGACATCCACCATCTGGATTTTGCCCAACGCATATTCCTTGATTTTGGGATTGGCAATTCGCGCCAGCTTCTGAATCACGCCCTTTATCTTCCCGACTTCCTGACGAATGAAATCGAAGGATTGCAGGATTTCCGGATCACGGGGTTGGAGCTTGAGCCGCAGGTATTCCGTGCTGCCCAAAATAACATTGAGCGGTGTGTTGACCTGATCATTCACCGCCACCGCCGTTTGCACAATCGCTTCCAGTTTTTCTTCCTCCAATTCGCGTGTTCTCAAATCCCGTTGAAGTCGAATTCTCTCCAGGGCGTGCCGCACCCGAAGAATGAGTTCGGAGTCTTCGCAAGGTTTGATCAAGTAATCATAGGCCCCCAGCCGCAGGGCTTCAATGGCCGAGTGGGTTGACGCGAACCCGGTGATCACGATCACAATGGCATCCGGCTGACATTGTTGCGTCTTTTTCAAGATGGTCAATCCGTGAACATCCCGCATCACCAGATCCGTCAGAACCAGGTCGAATGGTATTGTTTCAATTTGGCGCAACGCTTCATCACCATCACCGACCGAGACTACATCGAGCCCTTCTCGCATCAAAATTTCTTCGAAGCCGCGTAGAACCAGCGGGTCATCATCAACAACCAGAATCTTTGCTTCCTTCTCCATGATCACACCCATCTTTTCCGTCATGACATCTACCCAAAGCATTCCCCACCAAACAAGCCGCCTGGTTGCCTCGCGTCTCACGGGAGGCAGGTCAGAACATTGCCGCAAACCGATTTGCATTCCAATAGCTTTGTAAGTTATCCCATTTCCGACTGAAATGCAAGCTTGCATTTTACTTTTTCTCTGCAGCTTCCGTAAGAACTATACTTACTACATCCGCCCCAAAAAGAGAGCATGAAAGCGACGGATTTTTCACGGCTGAAGGCATGTATTTTAGATGCAAGCAGTTCCGAGTGGACACGAAGCGAGCAAGAAGTAAAAAGGGACCTGACAGAATCAGGCCTCCGAACTCGCGTTAAGCTGCTGTCAAGAATACTGACCCAGCGCCTCTCCTGAGTGACTTACTTCAAAAGCAACACCTTTCGCACCTTGATCGTGGAAGCTGCTTCGAGCCGCACAAAATAGATGCCCGAAGCCATCTCTCTTGGATTCCACCCAACTTCATAGAGACCCGGCATCCTCTCGTCGTCAACAAGCACGGCAACCTGCCGCCCCAGAATGTCGTAGACGGCAATCCGCGCATGACCTCTAAGAGGCAAACCAAAGCGGAAGCTGGTCTTGTTGTTGAATGGATTGGGCCAATTTTGCTCCAGAACAAAATCCGCGGGCGTCTCAGGGAGGACAAAATCATCCGCGTCGGAACCCACATCGTCAAAGACCGCCACATCGTCAAGATAAACCCCTTCGTCGTTCACGGATGCGTCCGATTGGAAAGTGAACCGCAGGCGCGAGCTCGCATACGGAGGACAGTCCTCCACAGGAATGGTTATCTCTATCCATTCATCCTGATGGCCGCTCAGAGTAATCAAATTCATCCACGAAGTGATTCCAATTTGCAGATCCACACGACAGTAGTCTCTTTCCGGCTGGGTGTGATAGCGCGTTTTGAAAACGATTCTTCCATCCCCGTCAAAGGTAAAACTCGTCGAAAAAAGGCTGCCCTGCGAGAGCACGGGGTAGGTTTGACTCGCATCCTGTCCGAAATAGAAAGCGTGTGTTGGTGAGGCTGAGGAGTGAGTCTGCAGATGCCACAGGTCGTTGTCTCCGACATGGCCCCAATTGGAGGTCTGGTCATTTTCAAAATCATTGAGAAAGTAGGCTGTTCCCAAGGTAAGATACACATCCCCCTCTGCGGAAATGTCGTCGTCCGCCTCGAGAGTCACGGAAATGCGCGCAATGCTGGGGATTTCGGCTGTCGAAGAAACCACCGCCTCTATGGGATTTTGCGCTTCGCGTTCCGAATTGCCCGATACGGTTCCGACGAAGGTTTCTTCCCCTATCAAAGCGACATCAGGGTCCGTGCTGACCAGGGTTGCTCGAACATTGGTGGCTGTTCCATATCCGTCATTGCTGACAATGAGATAGAGCTGGCCGGTTTCTCCCGGCAATAGGAAACCATCGCTGTTGCCGCCCGGCGGGGGGTCCATAATCCGCGCTCCTGCCGGCGCCAGAATGGGAACCGCGACCACATAGGTATCCTCTCGGCGCCACTCCGTTCCATATTGATCTCGCGCGGTGAATCGGAGAACGATCCGCTCGGCATTGTCCGCATAAGCGCTCACCTGGATGGCGACAGGATCACTCGCCAAAATCTCCTCGCCGATGTCCACATCACCGATGGCCGCATTGGCATCTACCACCGAAGCGGGGCCGCTGATACGCTGAACGGTGGCATTCACGCTATAAGCAGGACTGCCACCCATATTGGCCACCCGGGGAGTCAATTCAATGCGTTCCCCGGGATTGAACTCGGAATTTCCATTCTCATCTTCAATCTGCGCGGGAAGAATAGAAATTGCGGGGCCTGTCACCGTCAGAGACGGCAACATGACGCAGGGTCCTGAGCCGCCACTCAGAATCAGCAAAAAATTGATCGCCCGCCCATTAGGACAGGTCGGAAGAATCTGCATTCGAACCGCCGGAGAAGTTGCATTCGTCTCCCCAGGGTTAATGGAGAGAAGCGTTGTCGTCGTATCCAGTAGAATCGCGTAAGAATCGCTCTCTCTCAGGATTCCGGCGGCAGCCGGCGACGCGGTTCCCCCCGTATTCTGAATAAGAAATGTCAGTTCGACCGTCTCGCCGTTTTGAGCGATGCCGTCTCCGTTGCCGTTGCTGCCTCCATTCGTATCGTCGTCTATGTTGACGCCGGTCCATCGCAAGTATGCTTGACTGGTTGCGCGCCCTGTCGTGATAAGGATAGCCTTGTTCGACCGAAGCGATCCCGTTCCGGGCGCAGGAATCCCTGCATGAGTAATCAAGACTGCCGTCGTAAGATCCGGTTTCTGGATTCCTGCGGTGGCGAAATTGTCGTAGGAATCCGAATTGCTGATGTCCCCATACTGGAAGAGAATCTCTCCATCACCCGTCGCCGTTGGCCAGCATTGGGGATCGAAAAGAATCACTTGAAAATTCTGTTCCTGAGCTCCGTGCAGCAGTTGCATATGACTCCACTCGACGACAAAGCGACGTCCGACCACATCATGCCAAGTGCAGACCCGGCCTTGCGACGCCGTTACGAGATCATCCCAGAAAGGCGCAATGAGGGTCAGAGGAGACAGCGGTGCAGGCAGGGCATAATTGCGAAAATCCACGCGGGTCGTGCGACCCATCGCGATCCAACCATTCGTGCATACCGTGATTTCGGAGTAGGTTTCGCCGTAATACTTGAAAATCATGGGCAAGGAGATCGTCACGGAATGATCATCTCCCTCCGCGACATCGGTCAAATTGAGCGCCGTTCCGGGGCCTCCGTCAGCGGGATTAATCTCAACCCAGGCATAGGCGGGCGTTTCGTTGTATCCGGCATCCGCGTCTTCATACGCGCGGTAGCCATAGTCATCCGGGGGAGTGGGAGCCGTTTCTTGAATCTGACCGATGGCCACAGAGAAAGGCACATGAATTTCTCCCTCAGCCGGACAGATCACGAGGAGCATCACCACTTCATCCCCGACGATCAAATCATTCGAGACCTGAAGCTCGAATCCATTTCCCTCACAGAGTGTCGAGTCTCCCGCTTGAATGCTGTCAAAAGAGGAAGCGCTGTCAAGGACTGCAATGGTCGAGCTCAGTGACCGCAAAATGGCGGTTGTCGCAGGCAGAGGCGCTCGACCGATATTGTCCAGCATGAGACTGACCTGCGCCGTCTCGCCAGGATTCAGCGGGCGATATTCATCCCCCACTTGCATGGAATGGACCTGCAGAGTCGGGCCGTAGATTTCAATATCCTGAGACCAGAAGGTTTCGTCGGGGTCTATTCCCCACTCCAAGTGGAGCATTGCGTTGTCAGGCACATCGCCGCGAATTTGGAAGTTCATATAGCCCGGCAAAACATCCGCGCCCGGCGCGATCGCAGGCACGGTTTGAATGCTATCGAGAACGGTCGCCATGGACGGCAATGCTCGCAAAATCACATCGCCGCCGCCGAACGATGTACTCCCGAAATTGTGCAAATGAGGTTGCAGAGCAACGATCTCACCCGGGTTCGCCTGCCCGTTGCCATTACCGGAGCTTCCATGAGAGCCATCATCGGCAAAGTCCGTCGAGGTCGCGGTGACAAATGGTGCCGAAGACGGAGTCAAAGCAATCGTCCGAATGACAGGCCGATAGAGAGGTTTTGTCACGGAAATCGTTACGGAATCCGCACCGGATTGCGGAATAGGAAGACCCAATTGTCCTTCCGTATCCGTGATTCCCCGGCTGTAGATGGAGCTGTTTGCCATGACGGTCGCCCAAGCTTCGGCGAGCGGAGCGCCCTCGCTGGCCGCCTCGATTTCGATGGTTGGCTGACCCAGCGGCAGCGTGGCCTCAAAATTCGCTTGCATGGATTTGGGAGTTCCGACGAAGAAAGTGAGCCCGGGATCGCCCAAAATATTATAGGTGTGAAAATAGAAATGAACCGAATTCTCGGATGTCCCCGGAGCCAGGTTTTGAGGGAACTGCCGCATGAGTTCCATTTTGCCTCGCAGCAGTGCGGCCCCAAAGGTATTGATTCCTTCGTAGAGAATTCCAAAATATATCCCGGCATCGAGAGTGTTGTTCCACCTCGTTTTGGTGTCATGTTCCGAGGGGCCGCAAAACGCGACGGCGCCTTT
>DYHQ01000013.1 GCA_020724065.1 Candidatus Puniceispirillum sp.
TCGTGGATGTGGACGCGGTGACCGAGACCACGCTGAGGTTCTATCGCGTTCTATCCTCCACACAGCCATAGGTGATAGTGCCTGCATAGGGCTTCTCCAATATCAAGAACTGAATTCTCCCGCGGTTCCTATGGGAGCCGCGGGTTTTCATTGCCAAAATGTAGGAAATCGCTTGCGCTTCGAGCCAAAAGTTCGTAGATTTATTGAGACAGGAAACGAGAGCAGGTGAGCAGCAAATCATCATGAAGGGTGTTAAGAAAAAGCGATGGAATCGGCTTCTAAGATTCCGATGCACAGGTTGTGCCGTTTGTTGCACAGAACCTATCGTGCCGGTAACAAATCGCGATGTGGCGCGTATCGTGAAATCGAATGGCCAGACGGCGCAGCAGGTCGTTCGCTTTTTCAGCCCCGATGAGGTCATGGCGGACCAGCGCTTTCCGCTCTGGATCTCGCTGCGACAGGGAAAGCGGCTCATGGGGTTACGCAAGCGTCGAGGTCATTGTCAATATCTCTACCGAGGTCGCTGCCGAGTCTATGCCTATCGGCCGGTAACCTGCCGCCTCTTTCCTTTCAATATCTTCTTTGACTCCACAGGACATGTCGAAATCTTAGAAATCAGCGATGCGGTGGAATGTGATTATGCTCTGGATGGAAAAATCACCCTCGGTGCTGTGCGAACTCTCTACTCTCGCGATGAGAAACAAGATGAGACCTATTTTGCAAAGGTGAAACGATGGAATGCCCAACGACCGAACGGAACAGCCAAGGAGTTCCTCGCCTTCCTGGGTTTTAAAGAAGATACTCAATGATGGTTTCTCAAATTCCTTTGATTTCTGATGGTCGAACATGGCAACCCATGAGTGCAGACGCCGCATAAGTGAGGCGTTGACCATTTGGACTATTGTCTGCCTGTACGCAAATCCTTGTCTCGGCTTTGGGCAGGGCTTATCGCCGTCTGCGCCTGAGCGCCCGGTTCTCTCCCCCTTAGCACGCACCGCTTTGTTAACCGTCGGGATCAACGCCACCGTTGCCACCGTTTCCTATTTCGCCTTCTGGCAAGGGCAACCCCACTCATTTCATTTCAAGAATGACGGCTGGTTCGACCGTAACCAATATGCCTTGGGCGCCGACAAAGTCGGCCATGTTTGGAGCGCTTATCAACTGACCAACTTCAGCGCGTGGGCCTATAGAAAGCTCGGCGTTCCAGAAGGATGGGCGAATGTCGGCGGCATGCTCAACGCGCAACTGGCGCTCCTGGTCATGGAGATTGGCGATGGAATGTCGCCCTGGGGGTTTTCGCGAGAGGATGTCATTTCGAATGCCGCCGGTGCACTTTTTGCCTACAGTCGTTTGCGTTGGCCCCTCGTTGGTGATCTGACGGATTTCAAGTGGACTTATGTCGTACGCAAATGGGAGCCTCTTCATGGCGGTCCGGGGAAACCGAGCTTCTTCGAGAACTACGACGACTGGACTTACTGGGTCGTTCTGCGGGGAAAACGAATCCTTCCCCACTCGCTGAATTTCGTCGGTCTCGGCCTCGGCTATCACACGGAGGGATTCCATTTCCTGCGGCCTCGGCAGCGAGTGTGGCTTGTCGGCCTCGACATTGATTGGAGCGAACTCTTGCGGCCTCAGAACCCCTTACTGAAGGGACTCATAACCGTCTTCAATATCTATCATCTTCCCTTTCTTCCTGCATGGAAGAATACTACATCTGTTCAATAGCTCGCCGAGGGACTGCCCGCTGAGTATGGCGCATGTTGGTTCAAAAGTTAAAGGGAGACCACGATGAACCGATGGACAGAAATCCTCAGCAAAAATCAAATCGTGTACATAGAGTGGCTCGTGCTCCTCTCTCTTTTGGGATTCGGGCTGGGCTGTCAAAAGGATGAGCCGTCCAGTCCGGGGCAACCGCCACCCGCGATACGAAGAGGTATCGGATTTACTCCAAGGGCTTTCGATTCGACCGGCATGGCGGATTTCTTTGCGAAGGCTGCCGAAGCAGGTGACATAGTCATGTGGGCCGGTGACTGGCTCGAATTGGGGGATTCCATAGCCGGCCCTGCCGTTGTTGCCAGCCTCGCCCCCGCGTATCATTACACGCCGCTGATTATCGCCCAATTCTTCTCTCAAAGTGGTGACAGCCTCTTGCGACCTCTCGACGATTCTACGAAGCGGATTTACTCAAGTGGCGCTGCGATGTTCGCGCAGCGGTTTCGGCCGGAGTATCTGGGTTTTGGGCTCGAAATCAATGTGCTCTATGAGCATTCTCCATCCGATTTTGATACTTTCGCTGACTTCTTTCCCGTGGTTTGCGATTCCGTGAAGGCTCAGTCTCCATCCACTCAGGTATTCACCGTTTTCCAATTGGAAAAAATGAAAGGATTGAACGGCGGACTCTTTGGAGGCGTCAACGACACAAGCAACGCACAGTGGTTCTTGATAGAACGATTTCCACGCTCCGAGATATTGGCTTTCACCACCTACCCCGCCCTCGTGTTCACGGCTCCCTCGGGAATTTCCGCGGATTACTATACGGGGTTGTTGCTCAAAGGTTGTTGGTCAGATGGGGGATCGTTGAAGCGTCGCCGGAATAGGAACATGGCGTCGTGCTCTGAAAACCGCGAGGCCATTCTCCGCGAGGGTCAGACGCGGCATGAGGTTTTGCAGGACGATTTGCCGTCCTTCGGCGATCCGTTTCGGCAGCGGTTTCAAGAGCTTCAGGAGGTTCTGCACGGTCGCCACCAGATGACACTGCATCTGCATCTTGATCAAACCTCGCCAGCGGGATCGGCGGTGACCACAGCGGTCTTTGGCACAGGCGAAGCTGCCTTCGATCACGGTTTTGCGCCGTCGCATGGCCCAGCGACGCCCGACGGGGCCCGGACAGATGCGCAGAAGATACTCTTCGTCCACCGCTCGTTGGAGAGTGCGGGCACGGTGGCCCGACAAACACTGCGACCGCAAGGCACAGGAGGCGCAGACTTTCTTCGGCGCTCTGTATTCTTGAAAGCCACGCCGCGCTTTTCGAGTCCCAGCCGATAAGCGTTCGCCCGCCGGACAGACATAGACATCCTCTTCGGGAAGATAGGTGAATTGCTCTTTGCCAAACACTCCCGGTTTCTGCCGGGGTGAACGGATGCGCGCCAAGTGCGCGGTGATGTGTTGCTCCCATAGATAACGAAAGTTGGCCGCGTGACCATAGCTCTTGTCCGCCGCGACGACCCGCGGATAGATGTTCTGCTCATGCACGCGGTCGATTAAGAACGGCAACCATTTCCCTTCGGCCACCGCCGCCGGTGTGGCGTGCGTTGCGAGAATCACTCCGCGTTGATCATCCACCACTCGATGATCTTTGTAGGCCAGACTTCGCTTGCCTCCGTCGCGCGAGACAATCGACGCGTCGGGATCGGTGGTTGAACAGTACTGATCATTCACCGAGGATCCGCCCGATGGAGAAGAATCATCCGCCTCCACGGCGGCGACCTCCTGCTCGACCGCGTTGACGAACTGCTCGCAGGACTGCTGAGGGTGGAAACGCTCGATAATCGAATCGCCGCTGGCGTTCGCTTGGACCGTCGTCGCATCCACATGCCCGAGCTCGCCGCCGATCAGTCCGGCATCCCGGCACTGCGCCACGGTCCGCTCAAAGAGCTCGCGGAACAACGCCGGGCCGAAGCGCCGCAAGGCCTTGCTGATCACGCTATGATCCGGAATCTTCTCATCCAGATCATAGCCCAGAAACCAACGAAACGACAGCCGATCCTCGATCTGGCGCATCAGTTCCCGGATCGAGGGAACCGCATAGAGGTACGCCAGCAACAGCATCTTCATAATCACCACCGGATCCACGGACACATGACCGTTCTGCCCGTAAAGAGTCCGGGTCTTCGGCTCGACAAAGCGCAAGTCGAGAATCGCTTGCAATGCTCGTAGTCGGTGGCCCGACGGAACATGGTCGTCCAGCGAAAAGGTGTACATCAGCTTGGGTTGATAGATTTTCTTGCCGCGCATCGCATCTCCCAAAGATGAGGAAGAGATGATAGGTGTTATCCCTGATACGCAGGACCCCTTCATTCCGACTCAACTCAAGGCGATTTGGGCAACAACCCCGCCCGGCGCTACGAATTGAGACGGTTGCCTTCTTCGGCTTGGCGCACTTTCTTGAAGAAATTGGAAAGGCGCTGCGACGATTCGTCGGCCATCACGCCGGAGATGATTTGGCATCGGTGATTCAATCGCTCGTCTTCCAAAATGCGAAAAAGGGAGCCGGAAGCTCCCGCCTTAGGATCCATCGCGCCGAAGACCACCAGAGGAATCCGCGCCAGGACAATTGCGCCCGCGCACATCACGCACGGCTCGAGCGTAGCATAGAGCGCGCAGTCTTCGAGCCGCCGACTGCCGAGGTTTGCTGATGCCGCCGAAATCGCAATCATCTCGGCGTGCGCTGTGGGGTCTTGCAGCGTTTCGGTTTGGTTGTGGCCGCGCCCGATAATGGACGCGCCATGCACGACCACACAACCAATCGGCACCTCGCCGACGGCTTCGGCTTTTGCGGCCTGCGCGAGGGCTTCTCGCATCCAGCGCTCGTGGCTGCCGAAGAGAATCTCCGATGGCAAGGTGCCGTTTTGCATGTACGCCCGAAGGGACTCGAACCCCCAACCTTTTGGTCCGTAGCCAAACGCTCTATCCAATTGAGCTACGGGCGCAAGGCCTTTTTCAAACTTTAAATATAAACGAATTTTTCTTCGGAGTCAAGTGGATTCGCGAGGATTTTGGCGGCGATGGCGATTATCGCAAGCCGTGGATTTCTGTGCGGAGTGAGGTCACCTATTTGAGGCGGCCGGATACGACGGGGACCTTTCCCTCATCCACGATAAGAATTCGACGCGTGCGCGGAACAATCCGTATCGTTGTTTCCTGCTTCGAGCCCGGGCCGACAGTCAAATGAGCTGTGGCAGGCTCCGCATCATGGTAGGGGGGCAGATCTTCTTTGGAAATGTGGAGTTCCCATTGCCCTGGTCTTAGCTCCTCGAACGAGAATTTGCCTCGCGAGTCTGTCGTCGCGGTCAGAATCTCCTTCTCGCTTCGGAGCTCCAACTGAAGATTGGACAGAGCGTACAATCGGCTGAGTTCGCTGGCAGCGGCTTCCTTCGTTGCAGTGGAATTGTCCGATTCGACGAAAATGCCCTGACGACTGCTTTTCTCCGCAAGCCCGAACACGACGACTTCTCCGCGAATCGCGGCGCTGCGGATGACTCCGACATCGAGCTTTTCGCTTCGACCGCCGCGGATGGAAACTTCCACAGGAATTTTTTGCAGCGTCACTCGCTCGAGCCCGATACTGGCGTTGTCCACTTGCAGGTATTGCATGCCAGGCTCTATGGAGGAGAAGACATAGTTCCCATTTCGATCCGTGAGTGCCGTTATCCCACCCAGAGAAAGCAGAACACCTGAAAGTCCCTTGAGAGCGGAATCTTCCGCATCATAGACTCTTCCCTTGACATTGCCTGTCTCTTGCAGTTTCCCCGTCGGCATCCCAATCGGGATTTCGTAGCTCATGACATAGGAGGTCCTTTCTCCCATGGTCGCGCGTTTGTAATCGGAGCGTCGAAAGCGCAGGGACAGAACATGACCACGGAAAAGCGAACATCTCGCATCCACAGAAAGCAGGTCGTTTTCATAGTCGGAGCGGTTTCCCCAGTCGTTTTTCTGAAAGCTCGTTGAAAGCCAAAGCTGTCGAAAGAATCGGTAGCCGGCGGACAGCGCGACGGTTCGAGTCCGCTTCGCCCCGATGGAAATGCCCGAGTGGCCCGTCTGAAACGACGCGCTGTAATTCTGCCATTGAGCCGGGGTCAGATTGGCACTGAGATTGTAGTATTCAAAATTGCTCCTCGTGTCTCTTGCACGGTCATCCCCGATCCCGCGTTTCACGGAACCACTTAGCGTCAGTGTGCGGATGTCCTGCCGCAGCCTCAAGGCAAGCGTGCGCACGCCTTGATTCACGCTGCCGAAGGGAAGTCTGTCCATACGCCTGAGATCTTCGCCCTCAACGGTCGCCGTCGTTGCCTTCCTGAAGGCATAGGTCAAGCCAGTCGTGAAGTAATTTTCACGAATGGCAGTGGATTGTGTCGTGTCTTTCTCAAGATTCTGCAGAAGCAATCGGTAAGACGCGTGACACCGCAAGTCTTTCGAGAGAGGCAAATGGACCTCGGCCATGGTGTAGTCTTGGTCGCGATAGTAGCCTGGGAAATCGGGATGCGCGTAGATCTTGTTCAGCGAGACTCGCATGCCTCGGTACCTCGCCGTTGCTCGCCCCAGCAGTCCGCTGGCCAATCTGGCGATCTCACCTTCCCTCTCCCCTAAGGCATATTCGAGCTCCATATTCAGATTTCGCGACGGAGTGATGGTTGACGAGATGCTGGCCATACACCGATGGGAGTTTAGCGTTCTCTTGTCCAGATAGTTCAACCGTGCGCCAAGAACACTTCCTGCTTTGTAACTCGCGAAAGCGGCGATTTCCTCCAAGTCCGGATATTTTTGTCTCGCCCGAAAGGAATATCCGCCGATTTGAAACGGTCCTTGCACCGCCGTGGCGTTCGCACCCCGTCCGAAGTGATGTTGTTCCGTGAGTGGTGAAAGGCTGAACAGAAGGTCGCCCCCGCACACTTCCCCCCTGTTGCTCTGCACACGCAAGAAATATTCATCGCGGAGTCCGAAGGTATTTCGTTCCATGTCGTGCGGACCCCGAAGCAGATAGTCAATCTTGCAGCCTCCCCTTGCATCGAGCGTGCCCGTTCCGGAGTATTCGACCTGTAGGCCGTTCTCACCGTCTTGCCTCACAAACCGTGTCGCAAGCCTCGAAGGTATCCGGTGATAAAGGTCCTCGGGCGGAGCAGGCCGGGGCACGATTTCCACCGCGTTGGTTGCCGAAGCCAAGATTTGACCCTTCGGGTGATCAGAAACACTCGCTTTCAATATGAGCAAGTGAATAGTCGGCCGTCGCGCATCGCGGTCGGTCTTCACCGTGGCAGTAACCCACTTGCTTTCACCCGGCTGCGATAATATTCCCGAGCTGCTGAGGCTGACCGGAAGTGCCTCCGAACTCTGAATCTCAAGAGAAATGGAACAGGGGATGTTGCTGCGGTTGATAACCTGAAACTGTATCCTGTATTCATCGCCCGCGATAACTCGCACGGGAGCTTCGCCGGGGATGATTTCCAGTTTGATGACGGGGAGCACGACCACCTCGGTCTCGCATCCGCCGTGGACTGCGGAATCCCCACGGTCTTTGGCGATGTAGCCCAGAGGATAGCGACCGGGAGAAGCGCGGGCTGGAACGGCAAGGCAGATCAGTCGCAAATCGTGCGCGCCAGGACCCAGCGAAAACAAAGAATCCTGGGTGACGAGCTGCCAGTCGTCGGGCAGCAAAACATCCTCCAGGATTTCACGAGTCGCTTCGGAAATGTTTGTGACCAAGAATCCGCGGGTTAGAAGCTGTGGGGCTTCGACCTCCACCAAGGTCGAATCGCTTGCCTCAACACGGAGTCCTGCTTCCCCAGCTACGACCGAACTCGTGATGGCCAGTAAGGACACAATGATGATGAACAAGTACCAAAGCCATTGCAAGGTTTAGAATTCCAGGTCGTACTTTGCTCCAAAGACATTCTGATCCCCGTTGTCCAGGACAATCAAGGCCTTGTATTTTCCACTGGGAGTGTCACCAAGATCCATCTGGAACCTCACGGATGTGCCCGGAAAGATGCGCTTCCTCTCGCTTTCAAACCGGCCTACATGATGGCCATCGCTGTCATAGAGTTCTACCCATGCCGATGGCACAGCCCACCGTTCACCGATATTCGCGACATCCACTTCCAGCTCTTTCTTGGCGCTCTCCTCTGCTATCAGCCGCGTTCCCGTGAAGCTCAATTGGTGATGGCCAGTGCTCCCGATGTGCGTGACGCATTGGAACCCGTACCTGACCACCTGGCGGATGCCAACCTGCATGTTGCTTAGCGAATCTAAGGACAGACCAACCTCTTCAACCATGAGCATGCTCCAGTAAGTCCCCACTAAAGTCGAATCATTGGGAACCTTGACCTCGTAGCTCACCCGCGAACCCTGGTGCGGCGGCACCTCCAATTGATTGGGGCTGAAAGTGATCCAGGCGGCATTGGATCTTTCCAACTTCCCCGCTTCACCAAACTGATTGCTCCCGTCGCTGAAGAATAGGTAGTCTGTCTGGTAGATGATGACTTCCTGTGGGAGGCTGTCATTGTTCGTTAGGCTAATTGTGCCCTGATAGGTTTCGCCGGGGTAGGCTTCCTTTTCGTCCGTCAGCAATCCCACCGTGACTCCTGCCCCGCTGCGCTGAGACAAAAGCAGGATCAGGGCAGCGAAAAGAATTGGCAAAAGCCATGTCGGTTTTGTCGTTTGCATTATTGGGTCCTCTTCTACCATTTCACTGGTCCACAATGGTGAAGGTGATGGTGTGCATATTAGTTCCAGTTCCGTCGGCGGCAGTTGCGGAAGCGGTGTAGCGCAGAGTGCAGCTTCCTGGATCGGATGCGGGAATTCCGGCTGGTATGCTGAGTACAAAATCCAGGGGAGCTGTGCTGAGGGTCACCTCGCCTGCTGCTGACCCATCACCGGCGGAAACATTCACGGCGCAAATGCTCAGGGCAAAGCTTGGCGCTCCCATGCTCGTTTGCGCCGTGACCTTTTTTGTAGAGTCAGACACCAGAGTTGACCACTGGAGTTGGCAGATTTCATTGGTTACGGAGTTAGGCTGTTGCCCCGCCGTAGCCGAGGAAATCGTCAGGCCCACATTGCCACCCAGGATGGTGACATCGGCACCCCACACTTCGACGGGAAAGAACAACAGAGCAGCAGCCAGCAGGGAGATGCAAGAGGTTATGGGCCTTATGACCCTACGTGCGCGTCTCTGCCTACCTTTATACAGTAGGCCTACCTCCATTTACACCACTTCAGGCGCCCGTGATGGTGTAAGTGACTGTGTGGACATCCGAGCCGGTTCCCTGAGCGGCGGTGGCGGATGCGACATAGCTTAGGGTGCAGCCCCCGGTAGTCGTCGCCACTCCTGTGACAAAATTCTGCGCGGTGGTGCTAAGGGTGACTTGAGGAGCGGCCGTTCCGCCGGTGACGCCAGTGGCCGTAACCTTCAGGGTAAACTTGGGCGACGCTAAGCTCGTGACTACCGTGATTTTCTTGGTCGTGTCGTTGGTCGTCCAGGCCATCGTGCACTCTGCGTTCGTTGCGGCATTCGGATTGGAACCCGCCGTCGCTGTGCTGATTGTTAGCGTTTTGTTCCCGCCGGTGATGGCCAGCTCGTTGATGGAGTTGACCGTAACCGTGATCTGATGGTTGGCACTGTTAGCGGCGACCGCGATCCAGGCGAAGCCGAGGGTCAGGACGGTACTCGCGAGGACTACAAATTTGGTTTTCATAGCTTGTCTCCTAATTTGGTTTGTTGAACCGTGAATTTCTACCACATATCGTTTATTATCGACTCGCAACAACTTTGCGCAAAAACCTTGCCAATGTCCATGGGTTTTTTTTACAAGCTGTTGCAAATACGCGCCCTATCGCAATACTGGGCAAATTCGATCAGGGGTACATGTTTTCTCTTCTCTGGCTGACCAGAGTGCGTACCTCGGCCCGCTGTTTGCGGACCTTGTGCTTACCATAAGATAGATGCGTCGATTCGTCTTTGCACTCCCGCAAAATGAGTTGTCGGCAAACTGCCGAAATGTCTGAGGAGACCATTGCCTCCTGCCGTTCTCAAACACCGCTTGAAGAGGATATGGCAACAACAATGGCAACTTGTCCGATAAACAAAAAAGCCGATTCCATAGCAGAATCGGCTAAGGGTAAATACCCATCAGAGCCTGGCGGTGTCGCCCCCGATTCGTGCCGTGCTCTACATGGCGGCCTTGGTGGCGACACGCTACAATCAGGCCATTCGCACCTTCTATCATCGGCTCCTGGCCGCAGGAAAAACGAAAAAAGTGGCGTTGACGGCCTGTATGCGCAAGTTACCCACAATCCTGAATGCCATGATCAAACACAACACTCCTTGGCAATCCAACCTCGCGATTGCCTCCTGACTTTGAAGACAGTTGTCCCAGACCCGACCGGCATTCTTATCGGCCTGCTTCCCTCAGCAGCCGCTCCGCTTCCTCATGCGCAGGCTCATAATAATGCGGCGGCCCATACAGTCTTCAGAGAAGCGAGAAAGAAAAAGCCGATCCCATTTCGGAATCGGCTCCGCGTGTGACTGTCCTTGACGCAAGAACTGGAATTCGCCCTTGTGCGAGGGCGCATTCGCGTCAGGACACCGCTTCTCCCCGTGGACTGCTCAATTTGCCGACCAAATGAATGATAAGAGGTACCTTTTTATTCTGATTATCCCACAGCGTCTTGTACATTCCATTGAGCTGCAGCAGTTGAGCATGCGTCCCCTGGTCAACGATTTGCTCGTCCTTCGACGCAGAACATTCTATCCGCCTCTTTCACCTACTGCTATTTCATCAGCATCATCTTGCGGCATTCGGAGTAACTCTCCGTTGTCAACCTGTAGAAGTAGATGCCTGACGACAGGTTGGTCGCATCAAATCGGACCTTATATGTGCCCACCTTCTGGAACTCGTTTGCCAATACGGCGACTTCTTGACCGAGCATATTGAAAACCTGCAAGAGCACTCTCTGCGGACTCGGAAGGCTGTACCGAATCTCCGTGGTGGCATTAAAAGGATTCGGATAATTCTGAGATAGGGCATGTTCATTCGGCAACAAGCCAATCCTTTCTCTATCTGGCAGCGAGGAAGTCGTCTCGATTTCGAGAATCTGAGAGTCCTCATCCGACCAAATCCCATCATTGTCCTGTACTATGAAATGGATCTCATGCGTCCCCGGTGACAGACCGCATGTGCTGAAGGACGGTTGGGAACTCAGATGGCCGTCCAGACTCGAGCTCCAGCTATAAGCGACAACAAACCCGTCCGAATCCGTTCCATAGCCTCCAAACGAAATCGTATCCCCTTGCCTTGCCGGATTCGGATGGATATGGTCAATCACCGCCGTCGGTGCTTGATTTGAAGCCCCCGTGACGACTTCCAAATAGGGACGGTGGCTGCCAGATTCCTTACTGTAGAAGTACATCATCGGGATATTGAAGTTTCCCCAGCGGGTGTTATCCATGAGCTTCCATCCGTAGTTGGGCAGAGTCTGATTCACAAAAGCCTGAAGTTCCTCCGTGACATCCCAGACCATCCAAGTGTTATTCGGAGACACCCGAGCGTATCCCGATGAGTCTGCAAGACAGACAGGTTGATTGGCAAAGGTGACGGTACTCTCGTCCCAGTCTTTCTTGACCAGATAGATATTCAAATTCCGTCCGGTGGGGTCGGACTCCCAGCGGCGGTAGAGATCGAGGTACAGTCGCGCGGACTCTATTGGGCTTCCAGGCGGGATTGAAGAGATGTCGAAGCGCACGAAGAGATAGGTCTCCCAGATGTCGGGATGGGAGGGGTGGCCGTAACGATTGCGAATCACCATGTCCACGCTGCCGCCGTAGTTCCCGTTGGGAACGCCGCGGTTCACCCAAGCATCATCGCTGGGATCAAAGACCCCTTGCGTCAATGCCACCGACGCTGCGGCAAGGAGCAAGATGGCCGGGGCTGTCCCATAAGTATGGAGCAGCCTCTTTTGTTGATGTTTGGAGCAGTTTGTGTAATCCGAGACTTGCCACCGGTTGAGTGAAATCGAGTGATTCTGAGTCAAGGAGCCACGATTTTCAAACCACCAAAAATGCGAAAGGGGCCAACTCAATACTTCTGAGTCAGCCCCTTCTGCATTCCGAAGACTCCTGATGAAGCAAAGGCTATTTTGGGGTCGCCATTCCTTGCTCCAGTGTCTGAATGGATCGCACCCCCGTCAATAGAGAGTCTGCTTTGTCAGCATAGGTCTTCCTCTGGTCAATGAGCCACTGCAACAGTGGAATGGCTTGATTCGCGTCATCGTTCAGCAAGTGAGCTTGCGCAAGATACCATCGCGCCCGTGTCTTGTTGGAATACTGAGTCAACGAGTCTGCCCGCGTCAGTGCTTTGATGGCCGCTTTGGCGTCTCGTTCGAGGTAGTGGCATACACCGAGATACAGCCACCAGGCTCCATTTTCCGGAGTCTTCTCAACCGCTTTGTTGAGATTGGAGATGGCATCCCTGTAATTGCCCCTGAGGTAGTACTCCATGCCTTCATCGAAAGATCGCTCCGCGTCTCCGGTTGTCCCTCGCAGTTTCATGGGCTGGTATGGCAGCGTCTCGAATGCAAGAATAAATCCATACGACCCAAGATGCCCATAGACTTCCATCGGTGCGCTGCCTCCAGCAGGAATCTCACCATCAGGGCGAGTCGCTGGGACGGTCTTCGGAATCTCTGGTTTTGCAGTCGTGAGGTAATGAGGCAAATAATAAATGCGCACAAGTACCAGCGCACTTATGAGGGCAACGGCGGGTATCAACACACGAGCCTGTCGCAGATTCGACAGAGCCTGCACGGCTACCTGCATGACCTTTCCGAATACGGAGCGATTGACAGGAGAACGAGACCGCAATTCTCCTTTCAGTGTTTCAAAGCTGATTCCATCGCGATGCAGCTCATCAAGGATTTCCGCTCGATCTCGCCGCAATGCGCCTATAATGGGTCGCATTTGCTCCAGCTCCTGGAGGCATGCATCGCAATCCATCAGATGCTCTTCAAAGCGGTCGCGTTCTTCGTCACTCAGCCAACCCAATTCGTAGTGAACAATCAGTCTTCCAAATTCCTCATTGCTACATTGGGTCATTCTGCTCCTTTCTGTTAGAGAAAAGGACTCACCAATTGCCGCAATCTCTGGCGACAACGGCGAGTCCTTTGATCAAAAGTACACCGCGTCAGACTTGGCTCGAATGCCTTGGCGAGCTGCCACACCTCTCCCAAGTCTCGTTCCTCTAAGATGGCCAAGAAGTATACTTGGCAGAATTTCGTCAATTTCTTTATAGCCTGGATGATGTAAGGTCTCAAATCCGCCGACGAGATGTCATCCAAGAACCTGCTTCCGACATCAGCGATTTCCGGATCGTGTTCTCCCAAAGATATCTCCCGAGCAGCACTTCGCTGTTGGTCACCATAGAGCGAGGTGTCCCGTGTGCCTGACCGCTCTCGCAGAGCATCTCCAATCTTATCGGAGTACTGAAAGTACATATTTTTGTGGATTAGATTCAATAATACTGAGTTTTTCAATGAATATCACCAAAGTATCTTGAATTATATCTTCAAGGATTTGTGGCGGCCACCCACATAGTCTATATTGGAGAACTGGCCACAATCTTACGCGAATTTTTTCGCACAGACTTTCCTGGGCAGTACGATCTCCTGCTCTTGCCTTCTCCAAGAGGCTGTTCCATTCAGCATTGTTTTCTTCGGCCAAAGTTCCTCCTGCCCGACGATCTTATCCGCTTCGCTTTCCTCGAGTTCCTATTTGATTCTCCAGTCGCCAAGCGCAATGAAAGCGGCCCACGAAAAGGGATGGTCAGATTGCCCCGAGTCCCTGAGTCTCGCGATGTGCTTAATGGCAGCTTTCTGCATTTGAAGAGCGATATTTCCGCGCCGGGCAGGACATAATCGCCTCATAAAGTCTGCCGTTGCTTGATCGGCCACGGGCCAGAGCGCACTTGACCACTATCCGGGCACCCGCCATTCGGAATGCCCTGCGAAGCCCATGCACTCCTTCGCCAGACCGAAGTTCACCCAGTCCAGTCTCACATCCTGACAAAACCACTAACTCCGTCCCCTGGAGATTTATCGCTGCAACTTCCTCTGCTGTAAGGATCCCGTCATCTGCCCCGAGCGACTCTGCATCCGTGCCATGAAGGTTGGCGCCAGCCATAAATAAGCCCGATGACAACAACGGATTTTGCCTGAGGCACGAAGTCTCTTGCGCATTGCCGTCGTCACCTAAGAAGCCTGTGGCTTCAGGTTGGGAGGTACAGAAGGCGTGTGTCGCCAGGTAGATGACTCTTTTTCCCGGAGCTTCTTGTTTGAAGTTCTCTTCACTGGCCAGAGCGTCCGAGCACACGAGCGCCGGTTCGGATTGTTCCTCATTCCAAGCTTCCACCACGACCTCAATCTCATGACGGGTTTTCGGAATGGGGGGCACTTCCGTTCTGCAAAGCATTGCATGGTCAAACTTGGCATTCCGAAGTCCCGCCTGAGCCGCCAACGCAGGGTTTTCGTCGGGCATGGCGGTGCATGGAGCTGACCGCAAGGAAGCCGGGGCGCCATAATCAGGATCTCCCATGGCAAGCAAGTCTTCCGTCTTCGGTTGTGTGGTCTCCAATCTCAGAAGGTCGCGGCCCGAGCACAGGTAACTGACGGCATGTTTTCCGATTAGGTACTCTCCACCTTCGTCGAGAAGACCGCCGAGGGAAACGAGGTTCAACGAGCCGTCCGGGCCGATGAGAATCGTTTGCTCATGCCGGAAGGCTTCTTCCAGCGGTTCGAGAGTGAGACAGTAGATGTGCTCGGAGATTCTTCTGTACTCTTCCTGGTGCTCCTCTTCCTCAAAGTGCTGAGAATTGCGAAAGTGCTCTCGGTAAAGAGATACCGTGCTGTTAATGGGTGTCGCCAAACCCAAATTGCGGACAAAGATCTGACCATGATGGTTGATTATGACGGCAAGATAGCGAGACTCCACCTCGCCCCGCGCTTCGCGATGGTTGTATCTGATATATTCGATCAAGACAGAGCCACTCGGAACAGCCTGGGAGATCCGCTTGGCGTTCACATTCCAAAATTCGCGTTCCTGGCGATAGCGTGCACTCAGCTTCACCATTTGCGATTCCCAGGATTCCTTTTCCTTGACCGCGGCAGCGAGTTCATCCCTGTACATCTCGGGATGCTTCTCATCAGGACCTCTCACATATAGCCAGGCCAACAGAGAGCGAGCGGATCGCAGTGACGCCGCGAAGCATCCAATATCCTCGTCATCTTCCGAAGCGAGTGTCCTATATCGGGCGGCGAGTCCGTCGGTCACGATCCCCTTCGAGGTGAGAACGACATCCGCAATGCTTCGCGTATTGGGTGAAATTGACTCGGGAATACCACACAAGATGGATAGGTAGACTCCGGCTTCATTTCTCAACAATTCTGAGCACTCCAAAGCCTTGGCCTTGGTCAAGGTTTCAAAACCATTCTGGAAAACCTGCCGGCGGATGTCATAAGCCTGCATTTCGAATTTGGCGGCATCATCCGAAAATCCTTCATCGTGCAGGGCCATGGCCAAACCGCTTAAACAAGTCGCCACATCCGGGTGAACCGAGCCGAGGACTCCCCTTGAGATCTCAAGTGCCCGCTGATAGGCTTGCACGGCTTCTTCGGATCGTCCTCGCATCTGATACACGCTCCCCAAATTAGCAAGGCACATGGCGACTTCTGGATGATTGCTTCCCAATGTCGAGTCTAAGATGTCCCACGCTTGCCAACAGAGCATTTCGGCCTCGTCGCATAGACCTCTTCTTTGACAGAGCTTGGCTTGGTTACTCAGAATCTGTCCGACCCGCCAATGAGTGAATCCCACCGTTTTCCCTCGGATTGTGAGTGCCTCGTGGAAAGCCTGTTCCGCCTCGGGATACCACCCGTAGTCACTATAGAGGACACCGAGATGATTCAGACTGCCCGCAATTTCCGTGTGATATGAATCATAAGTTTCTCGACGAAACTGAAGAGCACGCTCATGACATCGTAGAGCTTCGTCATATCGTCCTTCCTTGTAGTAAAGGCCTCCCAGGTTATTGAGTGCACTGGCAATACCTCCAAGATTCCCTGCTCGTTCCCACACTTCCATTGCTTTGACATACAGTGACTCCGCCTCAACATATCGACCCATTTTGTAGCATATCAGTCTAAGGTCGTTTAGGTTCAGTGCCAATCCGCCCGCCTGACAATCAGTAAGGGTATCCCAGAGTCCAAGAGACCGAGTCAGCAGAGATTCGGCGGTGGCATAGAGGCCTCTTTCCAAGCAAAGGGTAGCTCGTTCATGGAGAGCAAACCAAAAGTTCTCCGTCTCTTGAATACTCTTCTTGTCCCAAATCGAGTACACGCATGTCAAAACGGACTCCGCCTCGGCATAGCTTCCTTGCTCGCGATAGGAATGAGCCAAGTTCAAGAGTACTTCCACAAGCAGAGACGAATCGAGCTTCTCAGAATTCTCTATCCTGTTCAGAGCTTCACGAAAAACCTCAATCGCTTCACCAAACCGTGTCTGTCCTTGGTATCTTCCAGCCAGCCCGATTAGTTCGATGAGAACACGAGGACTGTCCGGTGCATACCCTTTTTCCAGGCATTTGATGATCTGCCGGAGGATTTGGAAAAAAGAATCGTAGTCTCTGACACGGCAGACGCAATTGGCTATCTTATTCAACATATCCACATGCGATGTGTCAGGCTCTGTGACTTCCTTCTCATAGAGAGCAATTACGATCCGGGACAGAGAGGCAGCCGAATCCACATTGCCTGCTTTATCCAAACGAATCGCCCTATTCGCAAGATCCTGCCATGAAGGTTGTCGCGAGGAAGTGCACGACAGAATCACGCAGATGACAATGAGAGCGCCGGAAAACAGCAGAGCGCATCTCATTGCGTATCGTGTTGCCCAAGTGGCATCTTTTCGGGCAGGGAGAACCTTCGAATTCGAGTCCAAGGGAATCATCACAGACAGATGTCAACTTCCCGCTGCACAGACATGATATCGCGAACCCTCAACCAATAAAGACAATAGGTTTTCAGGAGGCAATTGAGGCGGGGAGAAGAGGAACAAACACAATTCAACTGACCCATTTGACAATCTGACGCACTCCCCATACTCAGGGTATTCTGTGGCCATGTACATGTTCTTGTTTTCTCAATAAGCGCGGCCTTTCCTATGCGAAGACGCCACGCTGGGAGCAGAGTTATGGCAAAAATGCGAAGTTCGGAGCTATTCCGGCGAGTAAGGTCCAATCCGCATTCTCGATTGAATGGAGATTTCGTCATAAATATGATCGTTGTCAGCCAACAAGTCAACAGGGAATTCAGTGAGACACAATAGGAATGGAATCGCGACACGCCGCGGCAAACGCCCCCGATCTGAAGCCGCGGTGTCGGCTGCTTGCAGCCGACCCTTCACGCCGAGCCGGGTTCCTAACCTGGCCGGAACAATCTCGCCGAGATGCTCGGCATCGTCCTTATGGCAACTCAGAAAAGACTTGACTTCGCAATTCGTTTCTGTTACATTTATTGGAGAACAAAAGGGCCGGCCTTTTGGAGACAACAGTATCGCATTCCTCCCAAGAATTATGAATGAATATGGACCGAGAGAGTCACGGGTGACCAAATGAATGGCGCCGACAGCCACAACGGAACGAATCGCGAGAGCAAAGCTCCGGTCAATTCCACACCTTCCCTTGATTTTGTTCGAGCGATCATTGCCGAGGATTTGCTGACGAACAAATACGGCGGGCGCGTCCATACTCGATTTCCACCGGAACCGAACGGCTACCTGCATATTGGGCATGCGAAGTCCATCTGTTTGAATTTCGGCATCGCGGCGGAGAACAAAGGCGGGCTCTGCAATCTGCGCTTCGACGACACGAATCCCAGCAAAGAGGATATTGAATATGTGGAGGCAATCAAAGAAGATGTTCGATGGCTTGGATTCGATTGGGAGGCGCGCTTGTTCTACGCCTCGGATTACTTTGAGCAACTCTATCAATACGCCGTGCAATTGATTAAAGACGGCAAAGCGTATGTTTGTGATTTGAGTGCGGAGGAAATTCGAGAGCACCGAGGCACTCTGACGGAACCCGGTAGGGAGAGTCCCTACCGCAGTCGGTCTGTCACGGAGAATTTGGATTTGTTTGAACGCATGCGGGCGGGAGAATTTGAAGACGGCTCGCACGTGCTGCGAGCGAAGATTGACATGTCATCCAGGAATTTAAATATGCGCGATCCCGTCATGTACCGAATTCTGCGCGCGACCCACCATCGCACAGGCGACCAGTGGTGCGTCTACCCCATGTATGACTTCACGCACTGTATTTCAGATTCCATTGAAAGGATTACCCATTCGATATGTACGCTGGAATTCGAGAACAATCGTCCTTTGTATGATTGGTTTCTTGATGAACTCAAGCTCTATCACCCGCAGCAGATTGAGTTTGCCCGCCTGAATCTCAACTATACGGTAATGAGCAAGCGAAAGCTGTTGGAACTCGTGGAGGGAAAGTATGTCGCCGGGTGGGATGACCCGCGAATGCCCACGATCTCAGGATTGCGCAGGCGCGGTTATACTCCTGAGGCTGTCCGAGCTTTCTGCGAACAAATCGGAGTATCCAAGAGAGACAGCGTGATTGATATTGCACTGCTCGAGCACTGCGTCCGTGAGGATTTGAATCGGCGTGCACCGCGTGTCATGGCGGTGCTGCGTCCGCTTCGCGTCGTGATAGACAACTATCCGGAAGGTAAGGTGGAAGAGCTCGCGGCTGTGAACAATCCGGAAGACCCTTCGATGGGGACGAGGAAGGTTCCGTTCTCGCGCATCCTATATATCGAGCGGGAGGATTTCCGTGAAGAGCCCCCGAAAGGCTTCTTCCGGTTGGCTCCGGGTCGTGAGGTGCGTTTGCGTTATGCGTATTTCATCAAGTGTGAAAGTGCGGTCAAGGACGAAAAGACGGGCGAAGTCATCGAGTTGCACTGCACATACGATCCACAGACACGAGATGGTGCGCCGCCGGACGGGCGCAAAGTTAAGGCAACTCTGCATTGGGTCTCGGCAGCCCATGCAGTCGAAGCGGAAGCGCGCCTCTACGATTCTCTCTTTCTGAAGGCGGATCCCGAAGAGGAAGGGGCAGATTTCAAAAACAGTTTGAATCCGAATTCGCTCGAGGTACTGAAATCATGCCGCATGGAACCGAGTTTGGCGAATGCAAAATCTGGAGACCGATACCAATTCGAGAGACTCGGTTACTTCTGCGTGGATCCCGACTCATCCAAGGGAGCGCTCGTTTTCAATCGAACCGTGACGCTCCGAGATCCGTGGAGCAAGATGGAGAAAAGGCAGCAGAGCGGGTAACTGAAGCGTGCCGATGAAGGAGAACAAAAAAAAGGCCGATTCCCGATACTGGAACCGGTCTCACGCAGGTTCTTGCTGGGGAGCAGGGATTTGAACCCCGATTGGCGGATCCAGAGTCCGCTGTCTTGCCAATTAGACGACTCCCCAATTGACGCGCGAGAAATTGGCTACGCCTAATATAATAATCGCATTCAATTTTTGCAAGCCCACCCAAAAGAAGCCTCGGCGAACAAATCGTCGAGGCTTTCTCATTGCAACTCCCATGAAATTCTCTATGGGAGCGACATCATGTTTGTTCCATTTCTTAGCGCTGCGGATGCCGGCAGTGTAGATTCTCCATTGGTGTCGAGAACCCTACGGGCGTGCAATCCGACCTCACATGGAAAAAGCTCTTCGGTACATCTGGAAGGAAATAGGCGTAGCTTGTGTCTGGTACGGAAGCGATGAGCAGCCATTCATCCGGGAAAGGTTCGTAGGCCTGATAGACATTGTATTGAGATACTCCCGGGACAGGCGGCCACATCAGCACGACGGCGTGCGGCAGTTCGACCATTTCGGCCTTGATGACCAGACTATCCGGATCCGGACACAGCCCAAAAGGACACGGCGGCCTGTAAGCGAGTACAGGGAAAGTGTTGAGGGTCGTTTGATCAATCACCTCCAAGACACCAAGTTGCTGGGGGCCACGGCCATCCTTCACGGCGACACCAAACGGGCGGACAGTCTCACCAAGCAGGCAGTAGTTGACGAGGCTGACGCCCGGCCAAGGAGGAAACCACCCGGGATAACTCGGATCGTTGTCACGAAAGCATACGGCCAATCGGTTCTGTGCGTCAATGCCAATCAGGCGGTGGTTAGCCGTGTTATGTTCCAGTCCTCCAGCGGCGCTCATGATCATCCCTCCGCCCGGCCATGGAACAGGCAGTGGCCCCTGAATAAGACGCGGCATCGCCGGATTTGCGATGTCGAATTCGTAGAAGAAATCTGCCTGCGCCTGCATATCGCGGCAGATGGCCCAAAGGTGGTGATTCTCTTCGTCCTTGGTCAATCCTGTCACAGGAAATGAAGGGACGCCGAGGTCTGACGGAGTGAAGGGCCCGTGCAACACATTCCCCCAGAGGTCCGTGTGCAACAGAAGCTCGCTCGGTGAGTCGCCCCACCAGAATGACTTGTCGTAAACCTCGGGGCCGCGGTCATCACAGGCTACGGCCACGAGCTGAAGAAGCGGAACTGTTCCCCAATAATACACATGGGGGGGCATGACTGGGTTACCCTCCCAATCCATGCAATTGCAAATGAGAACATAGTTGAACGGTGATGTCGTGGACAGCGCCGCCACGATTGTCCCTGCGATGTCGGACGGACACCAATTGTAGGGCGGATACGGCAGGTTCGGGCTGGAACAAAGGCACCAATCCTCCTTCTCCATATCCCATACTGCCAAGACTTGCCCTTCTGGAAAAACATCAGGATTGAAAAGACTGAAAAACCGGCAAGAATCCTGCGCAGCGGTCGTCCCCACAAGAAACAAGACGGCAAGGAGCCACAATCCGCCACTTGACAATCCTCGCCTGAAAAGACAGAGTAACCGTTCCATTTCTCCTCCTAACGACTACGGGTTAGTACTCTTTCTTCCTTTCTGCAGCGCCTCAAACAGGTTGAAAAGTCGCATACTCGCGATGTTGTCACCGCATGCAATATAATATATGTTCGTGATAGGCCAATGTCAAGAGAAATCTATCACTGCGCAAAATTCCATCGGAAAATGCAACGCAAAGAAATACAAATGGATAAAAGCTATGCCCTGATTTCGGAGGGCAAGTCAAGAGGCTTTCCAAGAGGCTTTCCTTGAGCAGCTCAAATCTACCTTGCTTTTCGACCCGCCGCAGCCTTGACTGTGACCGTCAGGGGACGGTCATGACTTGTTATTCTGTATGTCTGAGGTACACCGCCTGGGATGTGAAGAGACAAATAGCTGGGTGACTTTTCATCCAGTCCGCCAAAATATTGGACGAGACTATGCTGACTGGTCGTCCCCTTGCCGCCCTGAATTTGGCGAATTTGCTTGAGGCGGCCTTGTTCCAGTTCGACAATCATGCCGATCCCCGAGCGATTGCCCACCAAATCAATCACTTTCACTTCCAACCATCCTCGCGGATTCGTTTCGTTGCGAAGCAGCCGCACGCCTGAACCCGAGCCAACGACGAGGTCAAGGTCACCGTCTGCGTCGTAATCGGAAAACGCACAGCCCCATCCGTTGAAAACACGGACGCCCGCCAAATAGGTGATGTCGGTGAAATGCCCGCCGTCATTCCGATAGAGAAATGAACGGCGATTCGGATAAATGGAAGTGAGAAAGAGGTCCAGGTCACCATCGCCGTCCACATCGCCCCAAGCGGGATCCGAATGCGTTTCTTCAAACTTGATTCCGCGCAGCACCCGCTCATCTTTCCACGGTGTCGTGGTATCACTCGGGTGAACATAGAGCATCGTTTTGTTGGAGAACTCGATATAGCGCGGATGCGCCAGATTCGCGCAGATGAGGTCAAAATCTCCGTCATTGTCAAAGTCACCCCATTCCGACCCAATCGTATGACCGAACCAGCCATCTGCTTCATCGCCATTCAGATGAAGGCGCGGCGCGCAATTGTGGAATTCGCCTTTCGCAACGTTCTGGAAAAGAAGATTCTCCTGCAGACGGTAATTCGACACATAGCAATCGTTATCGCCGTCGCGATCCCAATCGCACCATGCGACTCCGCGACCGCACAGTGGGCGATTCCACGGCGTCGTTATGCCGCGAAGTGAAGTCTCTCGCTGAAAGGTGCCGTCGCGTTGATTCATATAGAGAATGTCCGGCGTCCCATTGCCCAATGTCCCCGGTTTCTCATAGTTGGCGATATACAAATCGAGGAGTCCGTCATTATCGGCATCGGCCCACGCCGCACCTTCCGAGGAAGATGAATCGCAAACCATCCCTGCCTTTTCCGTCGCATCCTCAAAGGTGCCATCCGGCAACGCATGCCAAAGACGGTCGCCGCAGTCGTCGCCACCAATCGCATAGAAATCCAACCGCCCATCATTGTCATAGTCGCCCCACACGCCGCCACCGGCCAAACCCACAAGCCCTACTGACTTAGTGACATCTGTGAAAATGTCGTCGTCATTTCGGAGCAAAACCGAGCCGGAGAGCAGGAGATCATCGTCGCCATCGTTGTCGTAGTCTCCCCATGCCACGCGCGATTGAGTGTAATCCTTGAGTCCGACCTCTTCGGTGACATCTCGAAAAATCGGCTCCTTGTACTTCTTCATGTCGCGAGCCAATTCAATTGGAGCCTCAATGCTGATCGCTCGCAATGTCGAATCCGCTTTTGGAGTCCAGACATTGCGACAATCACCCGCGACGACGGCCTCGACGAGTGCTGACTTCGCGCGATTCGTGTCTCCTTGGGATAAGAAATTCCAAGCACCTAACACATGCAAACCGCACAGTGTGAAATCATCTTCGAGATCCAGCGGTGATTCGGCGATACTCTGTGCATAGATAGGCGCCGCTTTCTCGAAATCGCCAGTTTTCCAACAGCCCCAGACAAGACCTTCTCGGATAGCAAGCCAATAGCGCTTCTCCTCGTACACTCGCTGCATCGGATGTTTTGCTTCCGGGAGACGATAACCCCGAGAAAGCTCCAACGCCTTCTGGCTCCAAGTGAGTGCCTGTGTGGGCAACGTGTCCAATTGAACGCACCATGACGCCGCCGTCAAATAGGGTAGGGGATTGGCTGATTCTTCCTTCATCCACCGCTGTGCATAGTCGAAGAGAGAATCCCGCCGCCCCAAATCATTGCATGCAGACAGAAGAAAGCGATACGATTCATTGCGCCAAAACGAATGTGCATATTTCCCTGCAAAAGCATCGCAATAGACGATTTTCTTGTCGGCGTCACTCCAAATCGGATGGAGGCTATCATAGAACGCTTCGCCCAACAAATCGTAACCGATTTTGTTTTCTGGGAACGCGAGCGCCAGAGAATCCCGGAAGCGAATGAATCGCCCCGTGTCCAATGCCATTTGTGACGATATAGCAAGCAGCTCTAACTGATGCTCGTATCCCAAGAAATCCGCCATAAATTCACCTTCCATGCCAATGAGGTTGCACGCTTGCGATGTATCGTGGATCCCCTCTTCCACCATTCCCCAGCGACATTTCCATCGCTCCTTCCAGAAATCCACATTGGCAGAGTCGCAACGCAAAACCACCTCCCATGCTAAGGCCGCCTTGCCGTACTTGTGCCAAGCCTGATAGGTGCGAGCGATTTCAACAAGAGCAAGAGTATCCTGCCTGTTCTGCTGCAATGCGGAGTCCAAGAGGCCGACGGTCTCGTCAAATCGGTACTCGCGTCGCAATAGCCGGACTCGACTGAGGTCTCGCTCACTCAGCGCGAAAGCGGATGCCGCATAAAGAAGTGCGAAACCAATCCAAATGGCCCAACTGACATATCTGAGTTTTGATGTCATGTGCTTGCCTTGGTTTCTATATGGTTTTGAGATTTGATACAGGCGCAAAGATGTCTGTTCTCATGCGTGCTGCCGGCGCTTTTCGTGGGTTCGGCGACTTAGTTGCGCAGCTCCATGCCGGAAGACGGAGAAAGAGCGAAGAGAGGCATTCGGCGGAAAAACGCATCAAGCGGCCTAAACTCACCTTCACCATATGCAAATTACGAAAAAAACAGAGAAAAGCAAAGCATATTGTGCTCATTCCTTAAGCTAAGTGCCCCGTCCAGCGCTGAAAAAAATGTGGCGTTAAACGAGCGAATTTCTTATATTAACAAAGCTGAGGATTATGATTGGACCGGAGAAGATCATGAATCGTAAATATCGAATTCTTCTGTGCTTGCTTTTTGCGGGATTGCTGCTGTCTCTTGCGGCTGCTGCCGATGCTGCCCGAGTGCACAAGAACATGCTCGATTCCCGGCTCGCCGAAGTTGTTTTGACATCCAAAGCCGATTTGCAGATTATTGACGAGGTCGGGGGTATCGTTGACCGCGTGAGAGGCAATGTTGCTGAGGTCTATCTACTTGAACAAGACTTCAACCAACTGCGGGCTCGCGGCTTCTCGGTGCGATGGATTCCGGATTTGAAAAAGGAATTCCTCAAGAAGCTCTGGGACGAAACCCGCGACGGTCCCGACCCTCTGCAGGAATACCACACGAACGATGAAATCGAGGCCGAGTTCATAAATTGGCAGGCGGCTTATCCGAATTTGTTCCATCATGAATCTATCGGGCATACGGTGCTCGGGCGAGACATGTGGGTGGCCAAAGTCTCGGACAATGTCACCGAAGATGAGCCCGAAATCGAAGTGAAATACATCAGCACGATGCACGGAAACGAGCCCGTCGGCACGGAAATGTGCTTGTATTTTATCGAAGACTTGCTGACATACTACACGACGGATCCGGAACTCGGTCAGCTCATGAATGAGTATGAAATCTGGCTCATTCCTATGATGAATCCCGACGGCAACTACAGCAGTTCTCGCTACAATGCCAACGGTGTGGATCTCAATCGCGATTTTCCTGACCGAGTGGATGATTCGGTGAATACCACGGCGGGCCGTCAGATAGAAACCGCAAATGTAATGAATTGGTCATGGGCGCACAATTTCATCCTCTCCGCCAACTTCCACACGGGCGCGCTGGTTGTCAACTACCCTTGGGACAATGATGTGATAAAAACCGGTTATCGGCCAACACCGGAGGATCCACTTTTCGTCTTTCTTTCCATCCAGTATTCGCGTTGGAATTCCCCCATGTACAATAATCCCGAGTTTCAGCCTTATGGTATCACCAATGGCGTGGCTTGGTATTATATCATCGGCGGGATGCAAGACTGGAACTATACTTGGATGGGAGACAAAGAAGTCACCATCGAACTCAGTAACACCTCCTGGCCCAGTCCGAGTCAACTGCCTCAATACTGGAGCGAGAATCGCTACAGCATGCGTCGCTATCTGCTTGAAGCCAAGTACGGAGTGCGCGGAGTGGTGACGGATTCGGCGACGGGTGATCCGGTCAAGGCCAATGTCAAATTGGGGACGATTCCATACCTGACCTATAGTAGTGCTTTGCATGGTGAGTACTATCGCATTCTTCAAGCCGGCACCTACTCGCTGACCTTTTCCGCATCGGGCTATGAGACGAAGGTTTTTCCTTCCGTCGTCGTCAATGCCGACACTTTCACCGTCTTGAATGTGCAGCTCAAGCGAGTGCCGAGTCCTGAAATATCAACGGATCCAACAAGCATTAGTGAAGCCATTAATATCTGCGATTCGCTCGATGTGCCTTTCACGATAGTGAATTCAGGAGAGCTCGCCCTCAATTGGTCGGCGGTCGAAAGCTACATCAACGAGGGCGGCTATGGCAGTGCCGTCGGCGGTGGCTGGCGTTTCATTGACAGTGATCAGTCCGGCGGGCCCGTGTATAGTTGGGTGGACATCAGCGGGCTTGGCCAACAGTTGAGCTTCACAGCCGACGACCAGAATCTGGGTCCCTATACAATAGGATTTCCGTTTCCGTTCTACGGCCAGAATTTCACTTCCATTCGAGTCGCGGCTAATGGTTGGATTTCTTTCACCTCAACCGCCACTGGTGAAACCTCGTGGCGGAACAAGTATCTGCCCGACAACACCAGGCCTGAGAATATTGTCGCGGCGTGGTGGGACGATTTGAGCCCGCAGCGATCCGGGACGACCGTGCGTCTTTACACCAACAACACCGACAGCCTGATCCTCAGCTTCAACAATGTGCAGAGCTATGCGGACAATGGTCTCTACAACTTCCAAACGGTCTTGCTCGCTTCGGGAAAAATCGTCTTCCAATATGCCAGCATGGGCACCAATCGTTTGAATTCGTCCACCATCGGTCTGCAAAACAGCGACCGCACGAAAGGCTCGACGGTCATCTACAACGAGCTTTACATCCGTAACTACATGGCAATCGCATTTTGCCCGAATTCGATGGTGGCTCTCGTTCCGGCATCGGGAAGCGTGCCTGCCCACAGCTCTCAGCCTGTCACGGCGCGCCTGAAATCCTGCTGCGTGCCGACCGGCGTGACTTCGGGAATCTTGGCAATTTCATCGAATGACCCTGTGACACCACTGCTCGAAGTGGATGTAACGCTCGATGTCACGACCGTGCCACCAGAGCCTGTAACTGATCTTGTGATTCTTCCCGAGCCGCCGAATGTCCGGTTATTTTGGACTGCCACTGCTTATGCCGACTCCTATTCCATCTGGCGCAGCGAGAATTATCCGGTAGAGCTCATTGGAGGCAATTTTCTGGGAAGTGTTGCCGACACGACCTATTTAGACACTTCGGCGGGCGCCAGTTCAGCGGCTTTCTATGTGGTGACTTCCGTGAGATAAGGAACAGGTTTCTCGCTCACTATCAACAGGCTTCTTTCCATAGATGATTTAGGATCTTTCCAGATTGAGGTTTTGTCATGACCATGATTCAACGCTTCTTTCTTCTTCTCGCGGTCGGTTGTTTCGTGACGATCGCATTCGGCCAAGGCGAGTATCGGAATCACATGCTGGTGAAAGTGATGCCCGAAACCGAAGCTCAACTGAAGGCTCTTTTTGGGTTCCATCAATTGGACATTGCTGCGGGTGAAACGCGCGAAGAGCCCTATGTCTTTGCCTATCCCGAAGACCTCGAACTTCTTCAAGTAGAAGGATATCGCTACGAAATCATCTACGGGAACTTCGAGAAATTCCAGGCGGACCGTCTTGGCAGCCGCCTCGATAGCATGAGCGGCTATCACACCTACGACGAGATTGTCACGGAACTGGATGCTATCCACACTCAGCATCCCACCATCACCACGGCGAAGTTCAGCATTGGCCAATCCATTCAAGGTCGCAACCTTTGGTGCATAAAAGTTTCGGACAATCCCGAAGTGGATGAGAACGAACCCGAGATTCTCTTCAACGGGCTGACACATGCGCGAGAACCCATGGGGATGGAAACGGTGCTTTATACCTTGAATTTTCTGACGGATTACTATGGAGACAGTGCGAATGCCACCACCGCTGTGAATGGATGTGAACTCTTTTTCATCCCTTGCATGAATCCGGACGGCTATGTCTATAATCAGCAGACCAATCCGAATGGCGGAGGGATGTGGCGCAAGAATCGCCGCAACAATGGTGACGGCACCTACGGAGTGGACCTCAACCGCAATTATGGCTTGACCTGGGGACTCGATAACGAGGGTTCATCTCCTTATACCAGTGATCAGACTTATCGAGGAACGGCCGCATTTTCGGAACCCGAAACGGATGGTGTCCGCCAATTCTTCAATTCGCACCACATCATCATCAGCGTTGACTATCATACCTGGCAGAATATTATCATCAAGCCCTGGGGTACAGACTACTATGACGGAGACGGCCTAACGGCGCATGATGCGATTTTCACTATGCTGCTTGACTCAATGGCCTACTGGATTCATTCCGTAAATGGCGTCTGGTATGGTACGGGGACGGCTTGGCAACAGCTCTACAATGTCAATGGCGGCTCCTGCGATTGGGAATATGGCGACACGCTTCAGAAGGGAAGGGTGTTTGCCGTCAGCACGGAAATTGGCAACTCGTCCGACTATTTCTGGGCGCCGCCGTCTCGCATCGATCCTTTGCGTCGTGAGAATCATGCGGCGAATATGTTCCTGACACGCATTGCGGGTTCCCTCCCCTCCGAAGAGTCCGGGCGTGTCATGGGTACGGTGCGCGATGCGACGACTGAAGACCCTATTCAGGCTCTCGTGCAAGTCGTGGGTGGGACACAGTCAACGACTTGTTCTCCTTCGGGCCAGTATTCGCTCTACTTGCCGGGGGACTCTACCTATACCTTGCGTTATTCACTATATGCCTATGTCCCGCAAGAGCACACTCTTTATGTGGCCACTAATGAAACGACCTATCAGGATGTGGACTTGGTGCCGCGGCCTGTCGTCACCGTCTTCTCGGAGGACTTTGAGAGTGGTGCACCAGGTTGGACGCATTCCAGCCCGCCTTCCTGGGGCGACCAGTGGCATCTTTCCACAGAGCAAGTTCATGGCGGCAGTTATTCCTATAAGTGTGGTGACACTGGCACGGGCACCTATGCCAACCTGCTCGATGCGCGTTTGGTATCGCCCACGATTTCCAGTCTCCCGAGCGAGGCGCGTCTCTATTTCTGGATGCAGATCCAAGGCGAGCTGTCCGGTGCTTATCCTGATTCCGCTTACGATGGCGGCATCTTCGAGGTTTCAGCCAATGGCGGAGAGTTCACGGAAGTGGCCCCGGTGGGTGGATATCCGAAAACCTTCCGTTGGATGCGGGGCGGAGGGAATCCGGCAACCGGCCCCATGCGCGGCATGCCATGCTGGGCACAGGATCTGACTTGGGTGCAAGAGACCGTGGAGCTGGCTTCGTTCGCGGGACAGTCCATCCAGCTTCGCTATCGTTTCGGCAGTGATGCTGGCACCGGCTATGAGGGCTGGTATGTGGATGATGTCCAGATCGTCGCTCTTGGTGAACCGGTGGTGGATGTTACGGGTCTTGTGATCGCCGTCGAAGGGAACGATCTTCACCTGTATTGGGATGTAGACGACAACTACGGCTATCGCATCTACGATGACGACGACCCGATGGGCAGCTTCACCAATCAGGTCGGTGAAACGACCGCCAATGATTATGTCGTCGTCGGTGGCGCTTCCGCCGAAAAGAAATTCTATGTGGTCCGCGGCTGGGATGGCAGTTCTTACTAATTGACGCGCGGTGTCGCCCCCGATTCAATCGGGGGTTGCAGCCGACCTATTCTAAGTCGCCGCGCGGCATGCTCTCACCCCGAGCGTTCACTTCCCCCAGGCGCGTCTTTTGACCGCCATCTGCGCCGAGGCAGTTATCTGACCTGCCCGAAACCTTTCTCCGCCGAGGCGGGTCTCCAGACCACAGCTGTCTTAATGTTTTTCATTAGTTTTGAG
>DYHQ01000115.1 GCA_020724065.1 Candidatus Puniceispirillum sp.
GTCGAAGACCATGAACCAGAATGGCCAGGTAGGATTGTTGTCACTTGTGTAAGCAGACCACGCTCCTGCCGCATCCGTCGGGTCCTGAGAGAACAGGGAGCCGGGCGGGCATTCCGGTGCCGCTGGGCATGGACCCGCGGAGGTCACATTCAGGATCGCCGTGCCGCAAACGCCGGCTCCGTCGTAGCCTTCAACCTGAATCCAAATGTCGCCGGGCTGGAAGCACATTTCAATCTGAGACTGAAGATCGCAGTAATCATCGTTCGAGGCCAACAGGTTCACGCAGCACTCGCTCCAAACCCACAGATAGGTGTCATAGCTGGAGCCGCAAAGGCTGATGGTGAGATATTCATCGGGAGACTGCACCGTGTACTTGTAGAACAGGTCTTCCGACGCATTGGCGCAGGTGTTGGTGTAAAGGCAAGTGTTCTTCGTATCTGTGTACGGCAGACTCGGAATCACAATCGCGCCTGCACACTCGTCTTCGGGCCCAGTCTGCTCACACGCGCCACCGTCAAGCACATCCAGAACGAATGGTCCCGAACCGCCGCCCCACCAATCTACATTGATGTAATAGGTACCCGGCTGTAGAGTAACATAACCGGTGGTGTAGGGAATTCTCGACCGGTTGTAAGTGTTATCGCAGCCACCATCGGAGTTGTAAAGGGAAGTGCCGCAGCAGTTGGCAGCCCCCAGATACAGCCAAAGGTGGGTGTCAGCATAGGGGTCGGCGGTGTTGCAAAGGCTGACAGCAATCTGGCGACACTCGCTCAAGACGAAATAATAGAAGACATCCATTCCCGAATAGCCGCAGGTGTTGTTTGCGCCAACCGTCGTTCCACTGGTGGTCGAAGGAACGGCCACCTGAATCGCGGTCCAGCACTCATCATTGGGAGCCCCGCCACCGCAGTCCGTGCAGGTCACCGTCAGGGTGAAGGGTGAAACCGCGCCGTTGTAGCCATCCACCACGATGTAGTAGGTACCAGCAGGTTGGCAAGATGTCGTCGCCGTCACATCACCAAAAGCAATGCAGTAGCCTTCGTCGCAAATGCTCAGGATGAAAACATCGAGGTCGGCACTCATGCCTGAAAGCGTTGCCACAATGATGTTGCGCGAGGGGATGGTCAGGGAAAACAGAACTTCAGGTCCCGACTCATTCCAACTTGTGCAACTGTAACGGCTTACATTACTTGGGTAACCGCTGTTGTTTCCCGTGTACGAGCCACCGCAAGCGATTGAGATTGGGCTCGAGCAATTCAGGAGGCCATCCAGGGTGCCCATGTAGGGCTTCGCAAGTTCTTCCTTTTCGAGCTTCCTCAGGTAATCGGGGTCATTCAAGTAGGCAGGCTCGTTGGAAACAGGCGCTTTCGTTACGGTCGAACCCGGCCTGGTGGCGATGGGGCTCTGGTCGAGCTTCTCGGCCTTCGGCACAGGCAGGGCCGCAGTTTTCTTTGCGCCGGAAGACAACCCGGCTTTAGGGTCGCTCACCGCCGCCTTGTCAACTTTCTCGACTGTAGCCGCTGCAGGAGCCTTAGTCTGCAGCACCGATTTGGGCGTCACGACTCTCTTCTGGTGGACAACATCCGCCGTCACAAGTGCGTAACAACAGAGCAGGGTCATGGCCACAATCAAGCCACTGAACAACAAACTCTTCTTCATTATCCACATTCCTCCATGAAACTAACTGTCCTTTACTTTCTTGACTTGATTATGGTTGCAGTTCACCTGCTCCAAAATTCACGGCAACATAAATATACTATACCGGCTAAAAATATGCAAGCGAAAAAATAGCCGACTTTCATTCGGAGAATAGCACCCGTCACTCCATGCCGAGTTTTAAGTGTGATAAATTAATGAGGATGCAATCCTGACCCTTCGCGCTTTCTCGCCATCTTACAAAAACGGAGAGGCACGAGAGAAATTAGGGCCTCAGTCAGGGTCTTCCTGGCTCTCATGCCGAGGGTGGGTCTCTATTATTAAGGTGATAAAAAACAAAATGTAACAATGGCGCATCGAATTCTCCAATTCATAGGCCGATTTTGGGTGGATGCAAACCCGAAACTGGAAGATATGCCGAACGGGTAGCGCCCAGCTTGCTGGGCTCCGACACTACACAAATTTCACGAACGAGATTGCCCGCAGTGCTCATGACAGGGACGGCACCCGAATTGCGAACCCTTATATTGTATTGTATTGATAGCAAGCGGCTCTTCTCAAGGGTCGGATGCCAGCAGCCGATACCGCCATTCTGCAGATGATGGGCTCGTTGCCTCGAGCCCTCAAACGCCGAGGCTTTGCCGCGAGTTCGTTCTTATGGTGGGGCATTAGCTTTCGGAACAAATTTGCTAATCACCGCAAAATCGCTTATATTTTCGGGCGACTGAATAGTAACTGAATAGTAAATGAGGAGAAGGTCATGCGCATTTCACGCCGATTCGTTCCGGCCTTGCTTTACATTTTCGCAATGCAAGGATTGCTTTGGGCTGCTGTTCAGCCATGGAACGGGCCGCCGCCACTCCTGTCTCGAATGCCTGTAGAGACGAATGCCCGCCCGGGTCCTATGGCTTTGGATGAGTATGACAATCTCCGCATTAACTCGGATGAGTCGGGTCAAGTTCAGAATGAAGAAATGGTCTGTGTCAATCCTCTCAATTCCAACGAATTGGTGGCTGTGTGGCGCGATTTTCGGTTTGGCTACCGTCGTGTGGGATTCGGGCATTCGAGCGATGGCGGCTTCACTTGGCAGGACAATGTCTTCCCGCAAATGTACTACCCCTGGCAGAGTGATCCGGTCCTGATCGTCGAAGGGGATGGCATTTTTTGGGCGATGGTCATTACTTTTGATCCAATCGGCGAAGATGGATTGTTGGCGATTCGCTCCACCGACGGCGGGCACACTTGGCGTGACAGCTCGTTTTTCATCAATGGTGATACCGCCGCTTTCGAAGACAAAGAGATGCTGACGGTGGACAACACGGACTCGCCCTACAGCGGAACGAGTTACTGCGTGTGGACTCGATTCTTTGGCTACCCTGGCGCGGACTCCACGCACATCGCGATTGTTCGCAGACGGCCTGATGGCTTATCACCTCCACTGTATGTTTCGCAGACAAGTTCCAACCAATGGGCCAATGTCACCGTAGGGGCTGAGGGTGAGGTCTATGTTTCGTGGGTCAGTTACGCCTATGAGGCTCTCATGTTCGCCTCTTCAATGGACGGCGCCCGGACCTTTTCACGCGAGCAATCCATCGCCGAGCCGCTCTTCACCAGCGCCGATATAAATGGCGAGATCTTAATCTTCTCCTATGGCGCTATGGCAGTTGACCAGACCGACGGCCCGTATCGTGGGCGGCTCTACTTGGTCTACACGGACGCGACGCCCGATTTTGCTGAAACCGATGTGTGGCTGATCTATTCGGATGACCACGGCGAGAACTGGTCACCTCGGCAGCGCATGGACGATGAACAAGAAACCTACCCGGTGGACCAGTTTCATCCGTGGATAACGGTGGACCCCATGGGGCGCGTTTGGGTTGTTTTCTATGATCGGCGCAACGATCCGGACAATTATCTAATGGATGTCTATTTCACCGCTTCGACCGACGGGGGCCAGACTTGGCGTCCCAATGATCGAATCACGACTGTATCGTCCGACCCTCAAGCGGGTCCAGGGCGGGCGGGACTCTTGGGCGAGTATATCGGACTGTGTGCTTCGGCGTACCGTGCGCATGTTGTCTGGACAGACACGCGGCAGGGAAATCAGGATGCTTATGGAACCGTGCTCGACAGCGTCTATTCCCCAACGGGACCTTTTATCAGCATGACGATGCTGCCGACTGTCCCGACCCTCGCAATTTTTCCGAACCCGACAAACAGCGCCGCCCAAGTGCACTATGTCCTTCCGCAATCCGGTAAGACGGAACTTGCGCTGCATAACATTTTAGGTGAAAAGGTATGGAGCTTGCCACCGAGTTTTGCAAGTGCTGGTTCGCACCGTGTGGCCCTCGACCTGACCAATCTGGCCACGGGCTTCTATGTTGCTCAACTACATAGCAACGGGAGTATCGCCAGCGCAACGCTGATTCTGGCCAAATAGCAAATTCTCTTAGAATTGTCTCAGGCAGTCTTCCTGAAAACCCCTGTCAGACTCACCCTCCGACAAGTGCAGGTTTGAACGATGAAGAAACTACTTTCCGGCGATGAAGCGGTGGCCTTTGGTGCCTGGCGCGCCGGTGTGAAGTTCGCGTCCGCATATCCTGGCACTCCCTCAACGGAGATTCTCGAAACCTTCGCCCGCTTGCCCGGAATTTACGCCGAGTGGGCGCCCAACGAGAAGGTTGCCGTTGAGGTCGGCATTGGCAGCGCTTTGGCCGGTGTGCGCACGCTGGTTGCCATGAAGCATGTGGGAGTCAATGTCGCCGCGGATCCGCTGATGACCTTCACCTATACCGGGCTCAACGCCGGATTCGTGCTTGTTTCGGCGGATGATCCCGAGATGCACAGCTCGCAGAACGAACAGGACAATCGAATCTTCGCCCGTTTTGCCGGCATGCCACTCTTGGAGCCTTCTGACAGCCAAGAAGCCTATGACTATATCGCTTATGCCTTTGACCTCTCCGAGAAGTTCGACTTGCCGGTGATGTTGCGTCTCACGACACGCTTGGCGCATTCCAAAACGGTCGTGGATGTTCAGGAGGAGACTCTGGAAGTTGCGCAGCGGACTTTTCGCCGTGACATCAAGAAATATGTGATGATGCCGATTTTTGCCATTCCACGCCACCGAGCACTTTTGGAAAGGTTAGCGAGTGTACAGGAGGAATCCGAGAGAAGTTCCGTGCAAAACATTGAGATGCAGGATAGCGAATTGGGCGTCATCACCTCCGGGGTTGCCTACCAATATGCTCGCGAACTGCTCTCCACAGCATCGTTTTTGAAATTGGGATTGACCAATCCGCTGCCCGCCGAGATGATTCGCCATTTCGCACAGCGAGTCAAGCGTTTGCTCGTTATCGAGGAACTTGAGCCCTATCTTGAAGAGCAGGTTCGAGCGTTGGGAATTGAATGCGAAGGAAAGAAATTCACTTCGCGTCTTGGAGAATTGACACCGGAGCGGCTGGCGGTTGCTTTGGAGAAGGTTGGCATTAAGGCTGCTTTTGCGGGTACTCCTACAGAGCCTCTTCCCACTCTTGGCCGTCCTCCGGTGCTTTGTCCGGGCTGTGCACATCGGGCTGTTTTCACGGCTCTGAAGGCAACTGGAGCCCATGTCTTTGGCGATATTGGGTGCTACACACTGGCCGCACTGCCACCTCTTGAAATGTTGCACACCTGCTTTTGTATGGGAGCGTCTATAGGAAATGCGGTCGGCGTCGCCAAGGCGGGAAACAGCCTGAAACCCATCGTAGCTGTTATTGGCGACTCGACCTTCGTACACTCCGGCATCACAGGTCTTGTGGAAGCGGTTTACAACGACGCCCGCATCACGATTATCATTGTTGATAATGGCACTACAGCCATGACGGGAGGCCAAGACCATCCCGCCACAGGCAAAACCCTCATGGGAATCGAGGCGACAAGGCTTGACTTCGAGACGCTGTGCAAAGCCGTTGGAGTCAAGCATGTTTGGAGGCTGAATCCTCTCAAACTTGACGATTTCGAGAAATCGCTGCGAGGATCGTTTCTGGTGGAAGGCCCTGCGGTGATCATTGCCGAACACCCCTGCCAGCTCTATCCCATCCGGCAAGAACGGGTGCCGATGGTCGTGGAAGCCGAGTTCTGCAATGGGTGTGGCGCATGTTTACGCGTGGGATGTTCAGCGCTCCTTGTGACAGGTGAATTATCGAGCGAGGGATTACCGAAAGTCACCATTGACAGCGAGCTGTGCACAGGCTGCGAGGTCTGCGCGTGGGTGTGCAAACCCGTCGCCATAAAGTTCCCAGCGGCAGAAGAGGTGATGAATGAATAGTGTGACCAATGTGCTCATCGTCGGCGTCGGGGGACAGGGGGTTATTCTTGCCAGTGAGATTTTGGCCGAAGCCGCGCTGAAGATTGGGCTGGATGTGAAAAAGAGTGAGGTTCACGGCATGGCGCAGCGCGGAGGAGCGGTGTCGAGTCATGTGCGCTTCGGCTCAGAAGTTCACTCTCCCCTCATTGGTGTTGGAGATGCCGATGTCATTTTGGCCTTTGAGGCATTGGAAGCTCTGCGATGGGCTCACTGCGCCAACCGTGATGCCACGATTCTGGTCAACGATATGCGCCTGGTGCCTCCCACAGCCTTTGCGTCGAAGGGCACCAAATACCCGGACGATCCCTTCGCCGAACTCGAGAAACTCGGCCGTCGAGCGATAAAAATTCCCGCCGATGAGGTCTCAAGGGAGCTTGGCAATGTGCGACTGGCGAACACGATTCTCTTGGGGTCGCTCTCCCAGCGACTTGAAATACCCGTTACTGTCTGGCTCGAGACCATCGAGGCTCGCGTTCCAAAGAAAACGATCGCGCTGAATCGCGAAGCCTTTGAGCGCGGACGCGCCTTCCTTCAATAGACTCGAATCCCTGAAGTTGAATCCTCCCTTCCAGATTGAATCCCTTCACCACACGCAGACAGAAGCGCAAGCCTCTATGATGAGGAAGCGCCTCGCTGATGCCCTGCTCGTGCTGCTGCTCGCCCTCGGCGTTTTTCTTTGGCAGCGCACGGCCTTCCCGCCGTGGATGTGCGATTTGTTCTGCAATCAACTTGGAGCATACTACTATCGAACTGGCCAGCACGAGTGGATGTATGCACCGGTTCAACGCCTTGAAGCATGGAAGGAACACTCGCTCCCAATTGCCCAGAGGCTTGGAAATGACGGCGACCTCTTGCCGTTTTTGTATCCCCCGTTTGTCGCGGCATTGCTTTCGCCCTTCGCAGAGGCTCCCGCGGTCTATTGGCGCAACGCACTGTTTGCCATGAATATTCTTTTGCTCTTTGTCTCCGCCTATCTGCTCATGACGCTTTGTCGGGCCGGGCCGTCGCTCCGGTCTTTCCTCTGGGCACTCGCACTTGTGTTACTCTGTTACCCCATGGCACGAGCGACGAAACTCGGGCAGGTCGTGCCGCTGCTGGCCGCGCTGACATGGACAGCGCTTCTTCTGATGCGTTCGGAGAGGACTTGGCTACCCGGCATTCTTCTCGGCGTTGTGGGCGCCGTGAAGCTCTTTCCATTTGCTCTGATTGCGCTTCCTCTACTTGACCGGCGCTTCAAGATGGCCATTGTATCGCTCGCGACTGTGATTTCAATCAATGCGGCCGCCCTGCTCACCATCGGTTTGCAAGTGCATCTGTATTGGTGGGAGGCAATGCGAGAGTTCGGCAGCCTCGTCTTCTCCTACATTGGAAATCAATCCCTATTGGCTTGGGTGTCTCGCGTCGTTTTCGGACACGGCAGTCTTGAAGAGGCGTACATCACTATTCCGGGTTTGCAAATTTTCACTGTCTGTCTTGCGGCTGTTTTCGGCGGAACGACGGGTCTCACTCTTTGGAAAATGAGAGGTCAGCTTACTCGCGGACACTTGGCTCTTGCGGGTGGTCTCGTCTTCTCGGCGGTGACGCTGTCTGTTCCCAACGCATGGGAACATTATTGGGTGTTCGTGCTTCCGAGTTTGGGATGGGCGATTTACG
>DYHQ01000116.1 GCA_020724065.1 Candidatus Puniceispirillum sp.
AACTCGATTTCTAAGTACCTCAAAACTAATGAAAAACATTAAGACAGCTGTGGTGACACACCCACCGCAGCGAGACTATCGACCACATGATAGAGCTCAAGGGACTTCGTATAGGGGGAATTGTTGGCAAAGGTCGCGCACCTGGCCGCGTATGCGCGTTTCCACTTCCTTGTCGTCAAGATGGCTGAGCACATCGTCCATCATCGCCGCGATGCGACGCATTTCATCCTCTTTCATCCCTCGCGTGGTGAGCGCGGGGGTTCCGAGGCGGATTCCGCTTGTCGTGAATGGCTTCTCAGGGTCGAACGGAATCATGTTCTTGTTCACAGTGATGCCCGCTCGCTCAAGAGCTCGCTCGCAAGCATTGCCTTTCAGACCTTTCGGTGTCAGATCAATCAGCATGAGATGATTGTCGGTGCCTCCGGACACCAGTTTCCATCCTTTGCTTATCAAGGCCTCCGCCAGTGCTTTTGCGTTCTTTATGACTTGCTCGCAATACTGCCGGAAGCCAGGTTTCAGCGCCTCGCCAAAAGCGACAGCCTTGGCCGCAATGACATGCATCAGAGGCCCGCCCTGAGTGCCCGGAAAAACCCAACTATCCAGAGCCTCCCAGTAAGTTTTCGGCTTGGGCATTCCTGAAAGCAGCAGCTCTCCCCCCTTCTCGCTGGAAACAATCAGTCCTCCGCGGGGGCCCCGTAGCGTCTTGTGCGTCGTTGATGTGACGGCGTGACAATAAGGGAGCGGGTCGGAGTGCAGTTTTGCCGCGACCAAACCGGCAAAGTGCGCCATGTCGCAGATGAGATACGCTCCCACCTCATCGGCGATCTCTCGAAGGCGCGGGAAATCCCATTCGCGAGGGTAGGCGCTTGCGCCGGTCATAATGAGCTTCGGCCTCGTTTCACGTGCAAGCCTGTCGAAAGTATCATAATTGATGCGGCCTGTTTCTTTCTCGACGCCGAAATGTACAACATGAAAGAGGCGCCCCGAGAAATTGACCGGACTTCCGTGAGTCAGGTGTCCTCCGTGCGCCAAATCCATGCCCATGAATGTGTCGCCGGGCTTCAAAAATGTAAGATAGACAGCCGTGTTCGCCTGAGCTCCGGAATGCGGCTGAACATTCGCCCAACCGGCGCCGAAAAGCGTCTTCGCGCGTTCGATAGCGAGCGTCTCCGCCTCGTCAACGAATTCGCAGCCGCCGTAGTATCGTTTCTTCGGCAAACCTTCAGCATACTTGTTCGTTAGAGCCGTACCCAACGCCTCCAGCACGGAGCGTGACACAAAATTCTCGGACGCAATGAGTTCCAGACCGTCGTTTTGCCGCTGATATTCACCACGAACGGCCGCATAAACTTCGGGATCTGTTTTGGGGAGGTACTGCATGCTCATATTGGTATCACTCAGAGGTTCTTGCATTGCAGGGAAGTCGTGGCAGCGCGTTTCCCGATTCCGGGCGGATCGGGGGATCCGCCTCGGCGCAGAGGAGGAAACCCTGGATTATTCGCAAGGGGTATTTCTGTCTATCTTCTCGATTCTCCGGAGATGGCGGCCACCTTCAAATGGCTCGGTCAAAAAAACCTGGACAATTTGCCAGGCTATCTCCGCATCAACGAATCGCGCAGGTAAGCAAAGGACATTTGCATCATTATGCGTTCGCGCCAAGCACGCGATTTCGGCTGAAAAACAGACAACGGCTCGTACCGCTGGAAGACGGTTCGCCGTGATCGCCATCCCCGCTCCGGTGCCGCAGACGAGAATGCCTCGGTCGGATTGACCCTCTGCGACCATACATGCAGCAGGATAGGCAGTATCGGGATAGTCCGAAGGTTCGGCGGAATGTGTCCCGACATCGGCGACCGAATGGCCCGCTTCGATAATCCTCTTCTTCAGTTGCTCCTTCAGAGCGAAGCCGGCGTGATCCGCCGCCATTACGATCTTCAAGCTCTCATCTCTACTTTGGAATGCGCGGCTCCGGACGCTGGAACCACCGTTCGTTCATTTCAATCATGAGTGTAAAGCGGGTAAATGTCTCGAGGGCGCCGAATTTCTCGCTGCCCCGTTGGCCAACTTCGGCTGCAAGATGGACAGCTCCTCGTTTAGCGGGGACGGGGATTGACAAACCTATCGCACTGCCCAAGTCCACTGCTTTTTCATCATTCTGCTCAGGCCAGTAGTGCTGCCGATAGAAGATGCCCGCCCGATAACCCCACTTATGCAGCGGAGACGCGCGTGTTTCACTGCTGGCGAGCCTCTCGATGCCCGCCGAGAGCCATAGCGGAGACACCGTGGTATGGGTATCGCGCGGCCCCAAATCGCCCGTTGTCCATAAGCCGCTCCGACCATCGGCAACCACGACCCAATTCGACGCGAGTTTCCAAGCGATTCCCCCTCCCCACTCGCCCGGCCCCCCGCCAGATTCCTCTGATTCTGCAACGGAATCTTGATTAACATAGCTGAACCGAGTGATCCAATTTCCCTGCTGGCGTGGTCGGAAGAACAGGCCGAGAGAGACTTTCGGATGCACTCGGTGGAGTGCTCCAAGGGTCACTGCCCAGCCGTGCCAACTATCGTCGAAATGAAACTCCGCGTCCTGCCAGTCGGAAGAAATGAAATCTACGGTTGTCCACCGCTCAGCGCGTCTGAAAGCATACCCGACGGCGATACCAACTGAGACACGGGGCGCAAGAACCAGTCCGCTGACAAACTGCGCCTCGGCCTCGCCACCATAATATCTGATTCGCTCCTCATAACTCTGATTTGCGAGCTCACCCCATCCAAAAGTGCGCACATCCATTCGGCGAACCGGTAATAAGCCAAATCCGACCTTCCATGCTGAGGTCAGAGGAAAAGCGAGATAGAATGATTGCCATCCCGTCTCGGCGTCCGTGTCCGTCATTCCTCCGCTCTTCGTGGACCAGTAAGCTAAGTGCCCTCCCAGCCGAACCTGAGCCCCGGGGATGAACGCGATAAGAGCGGGATTTGAGAAATTGGCGGCGTGGCTGTCAGCAAAGGCCAGACCCCCCCCACCCAGGCCGATAGCCCGCGCTCCTCCCGCAACGAGCGTTTCACCGAGGCCATTGGCACTATAGATCGAACCGCCAGCCTGGATGAAGTGCGGAAATGCAAGAAGCAACAAGACTGCTATTGAATAGTAGCGTACCAAATCTGCAACTCCGGAACAACCGTTGTGTCGTCAGCCGACCGGTTATAGAAAACGCGACGCCCCAAAGCCTGTGCTTCCGCTGAAGACACGATGAAGAAACCGCAATTCGTTTCCGGCTGCTGCACCCAATCCGAAACGAGCGAGGTTACATCGAAAACAATCCTCCCATCGGCATCGAAAGCAGAAGAAGTAACCGAAATCTGATCCGTGACAGTAGAATCGGGATAGGTGAGCCAGGATTTCGTTGCCAGTGTTCCATGTTTGAGGAGCGACACATTGCCGAAATTGGCTGCGCTGAGATTATCCGTCCATAGCGAAAGCTCGGCATGAATCACTGAAGCGCCAAAAGCAGGAACCAGACTCTCCAAAGGAAAATAGAGCAAGAGCCTCTGCGAGATGCCTTGCGTTAGGGTGGTGCGACCTTCGATGGGAGGCTGCGTGTCCCACGCCAGATAAGCATCGTCGGCGGGAGTTGCAAAAGTATCCAAGGTGGATTCCTCCCACATTCCCTCATCCGTTGAATCGTAGCGTGTACCGTAGAGGTAGAGAGCGGGAGCATAGCCGAGGCCCGACTCGCCGCTGTAGAATTCGCGGAGAAAATCTCCGCAATCCGTTAGCTGACTTTCAAGCCAAATTCCCCAATTCAGCGTATCTCCTTTGGCCCAAGTCGTCACCAGCGAATCCGGCAATCTTGCTTGAAGGGAATCCGTTGGCTCTGGACTCACTTCAACTCCGCCCACCCCAGCACCCGGATATGTCTGATACCCAGGCAAATTATCCAGACGCACGCTATCTTCCGACCAAGGATCGGTAATACGCCGCACTGAAATGCAAATGCGTCCTTGCGCGCCTTCCGGCGAAGTGGACACTCCTCTCAAAACCAGTCGATTGGAATCTATGCGGAAGCTGTCGGGCAAGACCGACGACGGTTCAAAGCGGAGCACGCAAACCGCTTCAAAATTCCCTGCTCGACCAAGCTGTAAAGATAGGCCATATCCATTCGATACGCGGGGATACCAAGTGGTATCCTGAGCACAGGTCGCACGAACGCGAGTTGATTCGACATCCGAGTGCAATCCGGCAGCATCACTTCCCGTCGAAGTCTCGCGCTGCGCACAACCCATGGCAAGAAGAGATGCAAGAAGAAATACGATAAGACTATGTCGAGTGAAATCGTTCACGGCAATGTGGAATTTCTGATGCGTAAAATATAGAAAATCTTTTTCACAATGTCAAAAAGGCAATCCGTTGCCCGTACGATCTTGCCTTTGGCAGGCTCGACGGCAAGCTCTCGAGCTCGTAGCGCCCAGCTTGCTGGGCTACAGAATCGCCTGCGATAATGCAGCACTACAGCCCAGCAAGCTGGGCGCTACAATGATTCAGGAATCTCGTATCCAATAACGGTCATGCGAGATTGTTCCGATGGCGCGGCCTTTCAATTCCCATCCCGCGAAGGGAGTATTCCGGGACATGCTGAGGAATTTTTCGGGAGCCACCGTCCATTTCGCGTCGGGATCAATCATCGTCAGATTGGCCTTCTCACCCTCAGCGATTCGAACCGGCGGCAGTCCCAAGACCTGCCGAGGCATTGCCACCACTTTCTCCAGCAGCTTCTGCAGAGAAAGATAGCGCGGGCAAAGGTGAGTTAGACAAAGCCCAAGCGCTGTCTCAAGACCGATGATGCCGAAGGGTGCCTGCTCGAACTCTGATGCCTTGTCCTCAAAAGGATGCGGCGCGTGGTCCGTCGCGATGACATCCATCGTGCCGTCGGCCAAAGCTTCCAGACAGGCTTGCCGGTCCGTTTCTTCGCGCAGAGGCGGATTCGTCTTCGTGGAAGTATCGAAAGTGGCGCAGGCCTCATCCGTGAGAAGCAGATGATGAGGCGTCACCTCTGCAGTAACGCGAATCCCCCGATTTTTTGCCCATCGCACCCACTCGATTGCTCCTGCCGTGGAGACATGACACAGGTGAATGCGCGCGCCCGTGTACTCCGCAAGCAAGAGGGCGCGCAACACGCCGAGGGTTTCCGCAACAGACGGGATTCCGGGCAATCCCAATTTTGTGGCAACGGCTCCTTCGTGGATAACCCCATTGGCGGCGAGGTCGCGGTCTTCGGCATGTTCGCAGATTACGGCTCCCAACATGTTCGCATATTCCAGAGCATGCCGCAGAAGCCAACTGCTGGCCACCGGCGAGCCATCATCGGAAAAGGCTTGGACTCCGTGCTCACAGAGCTCGGCCATCTCGACTAATTCCTTCCCCTGTCGCCCTTTGGAAACCGCTGCAATAACCTGCAAATCAATGGGGAATGGCGTCGCCTGATTCTTGACCCAACTGACAATTCCGGCATGGTCGAGCGGCGGATTCGTGTTGGGCATCACAGCCACGCCTGTAAAGCCTCCGTTCAATGCCGCCAGAGAGCCGCTGGCGATGGTCTCAGCAACTTCCTTGCCCGGTTCACGAAAATGGACATGAAGGTCGAACCAGCCAGGCGTGATGAGCTTTCCCGCAAGGTTGATGCGCTCTTCGCCCGGGCCTCCCTCTGTCGAGCCGATTCGTCTTATCACGCCATTTTCAATCATGAGGTCGGCCACCGTGTCGAGTTGTGTTGCCGGATCCACGATGCGCGCTCCGACCAAATGGAGGCGCGAGGCCTGTCTTATCCCAAGAACATTTCCTTCGAGTTCCATCAGCAACCTTCCGATATTAGGGTCATTGCTTGGCTCCGCTCAAGAGATAGAGAACCGCCATACGCACGGCGACGCCGTTCGTCACTTGGTCCAAAATGAGTGAGTGTTCGCTGTCCGCCACATCACTCGTGATTTCAATGCCTCGATTGATTGGTCCCGGATGCAGAATCGTCAAGGGCCGCTGAGCTTTCTCCAAGCGCGTTCGAGTCACACCGAAATACTTCTGATATTCCCGCAATGTCGGGAACAGCCCTGCTTCCTGACGCTCCAATTGAATTCGCAGGACATTCAGGACATCGCTTTGGGCGATGGCGTCGTCAATCGAGTAGACAACTCCGACGCCGAGGCCGGCGACATCACGCGGAATGAGGGTTGCAGGGCCACAGATGGCGACAGTCGCGCCGAGCTTCTTGAGAGCATGGATATTAGAGAGCGCCACACGCGAATGGGCAATGTCACCCACAACCGTGACCCGAAGGCCCTTCACGCTGCCAAACTTCTGCCGCAGAGTCAAAACATCCAAAAGGGCTTGGGTGGGATGTTCGTGACAACCATCCCCCGCGTTGACGATGACAGCCTCCAGGTGGTGCGCAAGGAAATGAGGCGCTCCTGCCGCCCGATGCCGGATGACGACGATGTCAATTTTCATGGCCTCGATATTGCGCGCCGTATCCAAAAGCGTTTCGCCCTTGGAGAGCGACGAACCCGAGGAAGAGAAATTCACCGTGTCCGCCGAGAGTCGCTTCTCCGCAAGTTCAAAGGAAATCCGCGTGCGGGTCGAACTCTCGAAAAACAAATTGACCACGGTGACGCCGCGCAAGGTCGGTACCTTGCGAATGGGACGCGCCAGAATCTCTTTCATGCTCTCCGCCGTGTCGAGGATTTTCAGAATGTCGTCAGCGCTGTAATCCTCCAGACCGAGCAGGTGCTTGTGTGGAAAGGAGCTCATGGGGAAACCTCCACCAACAGAACGGCATCTTCGCCATCAATTTCATTCATGCGAACCCGGACTTCCTCGTTCATCGAAGTCGGGATGTTCTTTCCGATGAAATCGGGTCGGATGGGCATCTCGCGGTGGCCTCGATCCACCAGGACGGCGAGCTGAATTCGCCGCGGGCGACCAAAGTCCATCAATGCATCCAACGCCGCCCGAACCGTGCGACCTGTGTAGAGCACATCGTCCACCAAGACGAGGTTCATATCATAGATATCGAAGGGAATATCCGTAATCTGCGCTTTGGGGCTCTTGAGCCGAGTGCGAAAGTCGTCCCGATAGAGTGTGGCATCGAGCGTGCCCAGGGGGACTCCGATGCCTTCGGCGGTTTGGATCTTTTCGGCCAACCGTTTTGCCAGAAAAACGCCTCGCGTCTGCATGCCGACGATGGCAAGATTCGCCGTCCCGCGATTTCTCTCGACAATCTCGTGGGCCAAGCGGGTCAGGGTTCGGTCAAACCCCTGAGCATCCACAAGAACCGTTTTGATTCTGTATTCCATGAAACCCTCATAAAAAGAGAGCCTCCACACCCTATGAGGGTGGGAGGCTCAAACAGATTGCGTCTGGGATTGTTTCCCTTGCCGAGCTCACGGATTCAGCTTAAAGGGTGAACGATTAATTCCGCACCGTGGCGGAAGCGTCTGAATGGTATTCGAGTATAAATATACGGACTATTTGCGAAGGATGCAAGTCCTTTGTGCCCTTCTCAAAGACATCAAAATGGCATTTCGTCGTATCAAGGAACCACCTGTCGTCCCCCTACTGAAGTAGGGGGAT
>DYHQ01000117.1 GCA_020724065.1 Candidatus Puniceispirillum sp.
CCGTGGCAACCTCATCGCTCTTTATTCGACTGGCAGATGTGTCTCCCGTGGCCGCCGCCTTCTGGCGTGCCGCGATTGCCGGGACTGTCTTTCTGCCCTCGTTCCTTCTTCCGACGATCCGAAAGCAGTGGCGCGGCATTCTAGGGAGCACTCTCTTTGCTCTTGCGGCCGCGACGCTGATCATCGTCGCGCATAATATCTTGTTTATCTCCAGTCTTTCCTACACAACGGTTGCCGCATCCGTTGTCATTACTTCCACGCAGCCGATTTTCACCGCATTCTTCGGTCGCCTGCTCCTCAATGAGAAAGTATCGGCGCGCTCAGTCATCGGATTGCTTGGGGCATTGACCGGCACGGCCGTGATTTCGCTCACACAAGGTGGAAGCACCACACTAAAAGGGAACCTGCTCGCTTTGGCCGCCGCTTTGACCGTGGCCGCCTTTGCTCTGTGTGCACGCAAGCTGCGACAGCGCGTTCCAATTGTCCCTTTCATGTTCACCGTTCAGCTTGCGTGCAGCCTTTATCTTCTCCTCTTCGCGCTAATATGGGTGATTCCCCTAACCGGTTTCAATGCCGCCTCGTGGAACGCTCTTCTCCTCCTGGGTCTCATTCCCACCTTCATTGGCCATACACTGCTTAGCTATGCGCTGGGCTACTTGAAAGCCTATCTCGTTGGATTGGCTATTGTCGGAGAACCGGTCGGGGCCACCGTGCTGGCGGCCATCTTCCTCGGTGAAATCCCCAGTGGGCAGGCCCTAATTGGCGTGGTGGTCATCCTCGCCTCGATTCTTTTTGCCATGTCTGAAAAAGAAGCCATTCCCACCGCAATAGCGGACTGACGGCCAGGTATCCATTCCAATGTCATTCAAAACCCTGACATGACGGTTAGCAGATTTGTTGAGACTGAGAGCGAATCCGCGCGAATAAGTCCTCGTCTTGTCTTGTTGCTTGGTGTCTTGACGGCTCTGACCGCCTCGCTGTTCATACGCCTTGCGGATGCACCTCCCATTGCGATAGCCTTCTGGCGTGGAGCGATTGCGGGCGCAGTGCTGCTTCCGACCCTGCTGTTCCCCGCTGTTCGAAAGCAATGGCGCGGCATCCCTTCGAAAATTCTCTTGGCCATCGGCGGCGCCAGTTTCATCACGGTTTGCGCCGGCATCCTTTTCATCTCAAGTCTTCAACAGACTTCCGTTGCTGCCTCCGTTGTTCTCACGAACACTCAAGCGATTTTCACAGCCATTCTGGGCCATTTCATTATCAAGGAACGAGTGTCCTCGCGCACGATAGTGGGCTTGGCGGGTGCCATGGCAGGAGCCGCTTTCATTTCTTTGTTTCATGGAGGAGTCACCACAGCCCGCGGCAATCTCCTGGCTCTTGGAGCCGCCCTTCTCGGGGCTGTCCATGCACTTTGTCTCCGAAAATTGCGCCAACGCACCCCGATTCTGCCCTTCATGCTTGCTGCGGAGTGTGCGATCACATTCTACCTTCTGCTATTGTCGAGAGTCTTCGCTGTTCCTCTGACAGGCTTTGACACCGGGTCGTGGAAAGCATTGCTGCTTCTCGGCCTCATTTCGACTCTCGTTGGCCATACTTTGCTTATCTATGCCATCGGTTACTTGAAAGCCTACTTGGTCATGCTTGCCATCGTCGCTGAGCCTGTGGGAGCATCCATTCTTGCCGCCGTTTTCTTGCACGAAATCCCTTCGTGGCAGACTCTGGTCGGGGGCGTCGTTGTCTTAGCTTCCATCCTGCTGGCTGTTTATGAGAAAGAAGTCATTCCCAGCGGCGTCACTGACTGAAGAAATCACAACTGAATCGTCTCATCTTCAGGACGCCAAGCCGGATCCACAATGCAGAGAAAAGTCATCTCGTCGGGGCCGAGATTTTCGACAGACTGCACGGCTCCTGGAGGAATGTAAATCGCATCCCCGGGTCCGACGAGACACACCTCGTCGTTGACATGCATGCGGCCATGCCCATCAAGAATATAATAGACCTCGCTTGTGCGCAGTCGGTGTTTCAGAGAGACTTCACCCGGTCCCAAATGCGCGTGAGCTAAGCTATAGCGAATGGAGAGAGGATGCTTCGCCGGATGAAGCAATTCGCGCAGGCGAGTCCTATCTTCCGCAACAAACTCCTGACATTTCGAGAGTGATGAGACAAGCATGGATAAATCCTATTGGCTGTTGAGATGATTATCAGCGCCAGCCGACGAACGGATATTCCGGCTTTCTTTGGTGATTGGATGATGAAACGCCTACGCGAGGGCTTCTGCGTGGTTCAACATCCGCTAAGACCGCGGATCGCCTATCGTGTCAGCTTGAAAGTTGAAGATGTGGATGCCATTGTCTTCTGGACGAAGTACCCGAAGTCGCTCGTGCCCTATATAGATGAAATCAAGTCCCTCGGCTATCGTTTCATTTTCCTTTTCACTCTGACTCCCTACGGCCCACCGTTGGAGACTCAGTTGCCGTCACTCGATGAGCGTATTGAAATATTCAGGCAGCTAAGCACGAGGCTTGGTGCTGACAAAGTTCTCTGGCGTTATGACCCGATTGTTCTCAGCAACCGTCACAATGCCACATTTCATGTCGAGGAATTTGAGAAGCTGGCTACTCATCTGGAGGGATTCACCAAACGAGTGATTATCAGCTTCGTGGATTACTATCCCTTTGTGCACCGACGACTAACTCGTCTGAGTCAAGACGAAATTGAAGTGTATGCAGCAGGTGAAATCGCTGCCCACGCCCCCACTTTGGCCAGAAAACTTTGTGCTATCGCCCAACAGCATGGAATGGAAATCCAGAGTTGCGCTGAAGAGCTCGACCTAAAGAATACGGGAGTGCAACCCGGAGGTTGCATTGACGGATGGCTTCTGCATCAGCTCTTCGGGCTTCGACTACCCCTGAAAAAGGATCCCGGCCAGAGAAAAGAATGCCTTTGCACCGTCAGCAAAGACATCGGGGCTTATGACACCTGCGGTCATGGGTGCATCTACTGCTATGCATCGCGCGATTTGGCTGTCGCCGCTCAGCGATGCGCTTCACATAATCCATCCGCCCCATCTCTCCTCAGCTAATGACGACGCCCCAAAAGCCCCCCACCGAGGACGGTGGGGCTAATGCTCCCTCTGAAGGCGTTTGTTGAGCCGTCGTAGTGAAATCGCGTACGATATTCAAAATGGCATAGGCTACTCTCGCGCCAAGATGGCACAGGGGCCGGTCCCGACGATGAAGGACGCGCAAACCGTGTCTGCGTGCAATTCATCAATGCGATTATCGTCGAAACAACAAACAAAAACACGACCGCTATCCGCGACAGCGATATCGATCGCACCCAGTCCAACCTGGACGGGAGCCTCCCATCCTCGCAGGACTTCTCCGGTATCGGATCGGTAGCGCAACACGACGCCGTGTGGCGAGCCCAGCATTCCCCAGCCCCCCGCCGAGAGATACGCCGTACTATCCGGGGCAAACGCAACACGGTTGGGTGTTCCTCCGATCTCTATGACCATAACGACCGACAAAGCTTCCGGTTCCACAACATAGACTTTTCCAGCAACATTTCCATAGTCGCCCGTGCACACGACATGAAATCGTCCGAGAGGGTCCATCGCAATATCCTGTGGATTCGTCCCCACAAGCAGCGAATCCACGACTTCCCATGTATTTAGATCATATTTCCAGATTGAACCGTCCTGATAGGTGTAGGAGTTGAAATCGTAGGCCGTGTTCCCCACATAGGCATACTCCCCTGCAACAATCACGGGCTCAGGGGCCACCCCAGCGGGCAATCGTTGCTCGATTTCGCGCGATTCAAGAGAGAGAACGCTGACGCTGTTCTGCATCATGTTCGTAATGAGCAAATGACCTTCGCCGTCGGAAGCGGCTGCCCACGGATTATCATATTGACCAAGTTTCACCACTCCGTAGGGAAGAAGTGCATTGCCTTGAGTAACGCGGAAGAAATTCAGATCGTTCGAAAGACTGTTGACAACAATCAGCAAATCTCCCGCGAAAGTCATGTCGTTAGGCGCATTCCCCAATCCGAACACATTGTTTTCGATGGTTCCGGCCTCCAAGTTGATGACTGACAGAGTGGCCATATTCGCCACAAAGAGGCTTGTCTGTTCTACTGCAGCCGATGAAGGAAAATCCTTTGCGTCTTCGGCGCACCCGAGCAGGAATAATATCGCCACCATGAAAATGAAAATCAACAAGCTCTTGAACATGGCCTTTTCTCCTCTCCCATTTGACTCTTTTTATCTCTCAAAAGAGAACTGCAATTCATAGCTCCGTCCGGGCATCGGTGAGCGTTCCACAATCATGTAGCTTTCATCGGCGAGATTCTGGACAAGTCCGCGCCATGTCATTCTTGCAAATCTCAGCGTTTTATGCCATTGGAGCGATGTATCGAAGACCGTGAAAGGTCCTAAATCGCGCTGCGCGGTTGAGAGAGCGTCGGTGTTGTCGTCGGTGGTATATCTTCGACCCATCGTGCGAAGCTCGAGCGAACAGACGAAAGCACCCGGGTCCCATTCCACGGACGCGCCGCCTTGAACTTCGGGCTGGAGCGGAAGGACCTTATCATAAAAATGCGGATCGGGTGTTTTATTCAGGGCCGATTGAAAAGTCCCATGCCCCTTCAAGATGACCCGGTCGTTCCATAGGGAAATCTGCGTTGACAATTCAATTCCCTTGATTTCTCCAATCGCCACATTATCCGGAAAATACTGCCCCCGGAAGTTGCGCCGCCACACAATCATATCTTCGACTCGATTCCAAAAAGCATTCGCGGAACCCTCCCACGAGTGAAACCATCCCGCTTTCTCCGGTCGGAACTCGCCAAGAATGCCCAAATCTCCGTCACGACTGCGCTCAGGCTTCAGGTTCTTGTTTCCAAGGGCAAACACGCTTTCCACCAAGAACAGACTCACAAAAGAAGGCAGACGATAGGACGAACCAAAGCTGCCGGAAACAACCACATTCCAAAAGAATTCTTGCTGCGCCAGCGGAATTAACGACACTCGCCCTCGGGCCGACGCATAGGTTTTGCCTGCGAGCGCTTTTTGGTCTACAGCATCAAGCCGAGTCTCTCCCGTCCACTCAAGGTAGCGAGCGCGTCGCGGCAAACAAAAGTGCGCCTTCGCCTGAATCCCCGAAGTATTGCGATACACTGACCCAAGACTTTGGTTGGAAATCAGGCCGTTGTCGAGATAGTCCTTGCCTTGGTATTCATCCCGGCGAAAATGAACACCACCTGAAATCTCGCGCACCCAATTTGCCTTCTCTCCATACTTGCGCGACGCTGTGAGGATTCCACCCCATGCGCGCTCCTCATCCGTGGTCCAAACGGGAGCGTGAAAATAAGTCTGATGCTCTGTGGGATCATATTGCTCGCGAGGGCTGCGGTATTCGCGCTCTTGTCTATGATAGTAGTTTGTCAGCTCTGCCGAGAAGCAGTCGCGCTGCCATCCCAGATTTGATGTGGCCCGCATAGGCTCTTCTTTGAGGCTTGCTTCCGGAGTGGGAGATTGAGCGATGAGTCCCGGCGAACCTCTTTCTCGGTGATCCGCACTAAGAAGCATTTGCCATTGCAGACTTTTTCCAAGCGACCATAGACCCGAGACTTGCCCGAGCCATCGTTCATAGTGATTGTTGGTGCGCTCTTTCTCCGAACCTCGTTCTTCATAGGTGAAGTTTCCTTCCGATTGGCTGCGCCGAAGATATAACTCGACGGCAGGTACGGAAAGCGGGATCTGCATTCGGGCGCTCCCCTCGGCGTAGCCGAAACTGCCACCCGCAGCGGCAATTTTCATTGTGGCGGAATCTTGCACGAAATTCGGCCTTCGCGTGACAATCCGAATCAGACCTCCCATCGTTGTTGAGCTGGCAGATAATGCGCCGCCGCCCCGAATGATTTCCACTCGCTCGATTTGGTCGGTAGGAAACTGCGACAGGTCAACCGCGCCACCGGATGCCGCATTCATCGAGATTCCATCCACCTCAACAACGACTTGGTCAGGACGACAACCCCGAATCGAGACGGTTTTTCGCCCGCCCCTTCCTCCCTCTTCATAGATGATCACACCTGATACTTGCTTCAAGACCTCCGCGACATCTGCATTCCCATGACTCTCAAGTTCGTGACCTTGGATAATTGTTGCCGACGGACCGGAAACAGCCCCCGCATGCGAGGTGAACACTGTAACAGGCTGCAGGGAAAGCGCGATTGGTCGCAAATTGAGAGATAGGAATGTCGTTTCTCCCTCCCGAATCCGAACATCGGGCTTGGCAAGCTCCGCATAACCAATATGGCTGACCTTCAGTTCGTAGAAACCGGCGAGCAGATTGTAGAACTCGAAGCACCCGTCTGCGTCGGTCGATGTTCCCCAACCCATTCCAATTCCAGAGACGCTGGCGCCCGCCAGTCCTTTCCCCGTTTGAGCATCGCGAACGATACCGGCCAGATTGGGTTGTACTTGCCCAAAACTCGCTTGCACGGAGATTACCAAAGCAGCCAGCGCAGATAGAAATGTGCAAATGCGCAGATCTCTCATGAACGAAACCATTGCCACCATTTCTCTGGAAATTGCGTTCTTCTTGTGCCGGAACAAAAAACCCAGCCTCTCATCGAGAAAGGACTGGGCCGACAGCTCTATTCCTTCACCATCCCTATACCCCGAAGGAGGTTTTCTGGTCTTCAGAGCCGGTCTCCTGACTTGCGTTTCGCCCTTCCACAGCGCCTTCCCAACCGGCAAACCAACTCAATAAGAGTCAATCTTACCGGCCAGTGGCGTCATGCCGTGGTCGTCAACGCTTACAGTGGCGGGGGCCATTCCCGATTTTCACGGGATTCCCGAGCGCTCCGAACGCGTTCCTGCTGCAAAGAACCTCACAAAATATACCGAAACGATTCGGCAATGTCAAGGGCAGCTATGCGCTGCGAAGCAATACTACGATTATCAATGACACAATTGAAATCATGGGCATGGCAACACGCGCAAAGACAATCTTCTTCGCTCGACTTTCCTCCAGAAGCCCGGCCAACCTCTCACCGAGAATCATTCCCAATGGACAGGTTGCCGCCGACAATGCGACGGCCACGGGCGCATAGTAGAGCGAGAGAGGATATCCTGTTCCCGGTGCGACACAGGCGGGGATGCCGGTGACATGGCCGACCAGGGGAAAGAGATTCACGGCCACGAGCGCAGACAGTCCCCCTAAGACTACTCTGCCATGAAGCTTCTGTTTCAAGCGGGCATCCAACACGGCAAACAGAACAACGAATGCCAGTGCTTCGGTCACAAAGCCGAAGATGGGATTGATGACCGCGCCATGCAAGGTGGGAAGTCCCAGTAGGAACGCATCCAGCAATTTGAACGCCGCGGCAAGGCCAAGGACAATCAGCGGGGCATGCAATTTTCTTGTGTGCGCGAGACTCATCGAAAGAAAGAAGACAGCAACTCCTGTCATCACAGAACCCGTGATGGCGTATGCACAAGTCCCGCGCAGATGCATTCCCAATCCCGCTTCGCACAGTCCCCAAAGGGAACCTGCCG
>DYHQ01000118.1 GCA_020724065.1 Candidatus Puniceispirillum sp.
CAACTCGATTTCTAAGTACCTCAAAACTAATGAAAAACATTAAGACAGCTGTGATCAGGCACCCACCCAGGCCAAACGCTTCGTCGAAGCAATTGAGCTTTCGCTGTAGGTCCCGGGTCCGATGAGGATTGTGTCGCCGCTCACCGCTGCCGTGTAGGCGGCGCTAAGAGTTGTGTATTGCCCTCCGCCATAGGCGGAAACATACCGTATGGTCGCGCTCGCAGTGAGCGTGAGGCAAAGCAGGGCAATCGTGAATCCGATAAGAGTCTTCATCTCTCGCTTTCTCCCTTCTAATTTTTTGGGGTTTCGATGGATATGTATTGCAGCTTCTCGAAAGGTTTTCTCGCTCATGAGTCCACTGTCTCCGGTGGATGGCATGCGGAATCCAGGGCATCCCGCTTAGTGAACCGAGAAAACCTCAGGCAAATCTTGCTGGAAATGGCAAGTGTGTAATGGCGAGCCTACCTCGAAGCGCTCTTGGCGCAACCGATCATGGGGAATGGAGTTTCCATGTTGACTTTCGGTCGCTTCATCTTGCAGCCACCTAAGAGCATCTTCGAGATAGGCTCATGTACGGAAGAGCACGGCTTCGAACCGCGGTCGTATTACATCCCGCCGTCCCAGCCGCGAACGATGTAGAATTTCGTATCGGCGGAAGCGGCACCTCCGACGACAACAAAGTCATTGGCTGTCGTTTCGCCAACGAAATTCGTGAAGTGGCCCATGGGATCAGCATCATCGTAGATTCGATAGCCATAGTTGTCATCCGGATCCCAGAAGAGGTGCAGGTCATTTCCCTCAGCCACGATCACAACGCCGGTAACCTCGGTAACCGGCTCTCCAAACGCCGTAATCAAAACATCATCCACATACCAACCTTCGTAGCCGGTCCCCGCATCGCTACCGAAACGATAGCGAAGCTGAATGGACTGACCCGCGAAGGATGACAAGTCCACAGCTACTTGCATCCAAGTGAGGTCCTGCGCCCAGCAAGGCATGCCGCGCATGGGGCCGGTTGCCGGATTCCCTCCGCCCCGCATCCAGCGGAAGGTTTTCGGATATCCACCCACCGGGGCCACTTCCGTGAACTCTCCGCCATTGGCTGAAACCTCGAAGATGCCGCCATCGTAAGCGGAATCAGGATAAGCACCGGACAGCTCGCCTTGGATCTGCATCCAGAAATAGAGACGCGCCTCGCTCGGGAGACTGGAAATCGTGGGCGATACCAAACGCGCATCGAGCAGGTTGGCATAGGTGCCCGTGCCAGTGTCACCACACTTATAGGAATAACTGCCGCCATGAACTTGCTCTGTGGAAAGATGCCACTGGTCGCCCCAGGAAGGCGGGCTGGAATGCGTCCAACCTGGCGCGCCACTTTCGAAGTCCTCCGAGAAGACGGTGACGACAGGCCGCGGCACCAAGTTGACATCCTGGAAAGTTGTGTCATCCATCGCAACATACAGCGTGTGTTCTTGGGCGACATAGCCATAGAGCGAGTAGCGAATGGTATAGGTGGAATCACCCGGCAGTACCAAGATGTAATCTCCAGCGGGAGACGAATTGGTCTGCTGCGAGCCTCCGACCACCTCTACAAGCGCCTGAATGGGATCGAGTGTGGATGCATCACGAATGGTTCCCATGATGCGCCCATAGCCCGCCATGACTCGGATCACTGCTTCATAGGCATCCACGAATCCGAAGCCATAGGTATTGTCTTCTCCGGCGGTTCCTTCATCACGAGCCGTGCGCATAAGAATGGATTTCATATCGCGGACATCCGCATTCGGATTGGCCGAACGCATGAGGGCGATGATCCCGGCCGCATGGGGACCGGCCATCGAGGTGCCGTCCCAACCGGTCTGTTCATAGCCGCCTCCCGGAACCGACGAGTAAACGCTGACACCCGGAGCCACGACTTCGGGTTTCCTGGTGACGCCGTCGCAATCCGATGGCCCGCGTGAGGAAAAGCTCGCAATGGGATAAGGCCATGAATAGTTGGTGGCATTCACCGCGCCAATCGAGAAGAAGCTGACGCTGTCATAAATCGCATTGGCCGGGCTGCGATGTGTCTGGGCGCCAGGGCCTTCATTGCCGGCGGAGAAAGTCACTACAGTGCTCCCCGCCTCCAGCGCCAAAATCGCCACATCCCAACGATCATCGCAATCCTGGTAGCCCGTAAAACCGGAATAAACACCCCAGCTATTCTGAACGACATCGGGGACATCGTCCACCGTCTCGGGATTACCATCCGGATCAGCGAACCACTCAAAACCGTCGAGAATATCACTATCCAAACCGGGGCCTGTTCCTTGGTTAATCGCGTCATCCGCAATCCACAGAGCGGCAGGGGCGACACCGACCGTATCTCCTGTGCCCGTAGCAACCGTAGCGCCGGTCATTGTGCCCATGACATGCGTCCCATGTCCATAGGTATCCGTGGGAGTGGGTGTTCCGCCGACAGGCGAACGCCAACAATGCGTCCATGGAGCGAAATTACCACGCCAACGGTAGCCAAGGGCGGGATGAGTGCCATCCACACCGGTGTCAAGGTTTCCGACGATGGCTCCAGCGCCTTGAATTCCCAATCCGTACCAGACTTCGGGAGCCCGCACGGCGACAATGCCTGCGGGAGGTGTATTCTCGTCACTATCGAGATGGCTTTCGCCTGAGCGAATCGGTTCAATCAACTCCGCTTTGAAATTCGCCTCGAGAAAAGCGATGTCGTCGCGCTCGGCCAGCAGAGCGGCCGCCTGGTCTGTGCCATAGACCACGAAGCAGTTCACAATCCAATAGGGAGTGTAGCCTTCAGCCTCGCCGGATTGAACCAGTTCATCAAGAAACTCGCGAACCGGTCCTTGACTGCGCGCCGCTGCAGCTTGAAGTGCCTCGACCACCGTCTTGTGGCGGAATTGACGAGTGACTCTCTGATAGTAGAGCTGTTCATCGAGGGTACGGATGTCCACCTGATCAGTCAAGTGAACAATCATCGAATGCTTCATCCCCGGAGGAGATGAATTCAAAATGTGCGTAAGTTCCTTGGAGAACTTGCCTGTATCAGCCAGAGCTGGTCCACAGAGCGCGACCCCAAGAGCCACCCCAAGGAACAAAATCCACATTCTTGGCCACTTCATAGTTTCATCCTCTTGTTTTTTAAGTGATAAAATCCTTCGGATTCCAGAAATTGATTCGAGAAAAGAAATCTATTTAGTATACGCATTTTCCTCCAGATTATCAAGGTGAATTTCGGTCTGCGTGAATGTTCTCTGCTTGTCGTATTCGCATGGATTTCAATTATTTCCGATGCCTCTCACCATTCCTCTCAAATAGCTCCAAAGAGAAGGGGCCTTTTGTGCCCCTTGCCTCTGACACCCTACTCGCTGCGCGTGGGTGTCCTCACCCCGCGCGAGACGGAGGGCGGATCACAGAGCCGCCCCTACTCGCCGTCGTGGATGTGCCATCCATACCCTCGCCGAGCAGGGTCACCCGACCCTGCCGGAATCCCAACGGGCGCGACGCCTCGCGCCCCTACATTTTTCACTCGCCGTGGCGTATCTCCAGACGCGCCCGGCCCCGCACTCCGCCCGCAATTGTAGGGACACGGCGTGCCGTGTCCGCCATCAACGCCGGCCGCGGCCCGGCCACTCCGCCATCACATAATAAAAATACCGCCACGGCCGGCTCGCCGTCTCCTCATCCGTCCATGTCGTCGTTTCGCTCACCGTTGCAAGGAAAGTTCCCGTCGCGAAAGGCTCCGTCGCACCGTAGATGGAATATGGCCCCGCACCGAAAGGCGTCCAATGCAATCGTGCATTGCCACTCACCATCGAAACAACCAAATGCAAAACCGGACTGCCTGACCAATGCTCATCGGCGCCAATATCCGAATATGACCAGGACGGATTCGGCCTCGGGTCAGCTTCGAAATCCGCGCCCTTCATTGCTGGATCGCCTGCGCCGATACAATGGCTGAAGTCCGTCAGACGAAAATCGCTTGCCGCCGTATCGGCAAACATCGGGTCAACGAAGATGTTCATATAGATATCGGCTGAATCAGCGTTGGCATTCAGCACCAAAGGCACACCAATCATAGGCGGGCCTTGAGATGGATCGTCATTCAGGAATCGAATATTTCCTCCGCTGTTGCCAACGACATCACAATAGAGGACTTGGGCGCTCGACGCGTTCTGAAAATAGATCCCCGAGCTGTTTGAGAAGGCGATGCTGCTGCTCAAGACAAGTGAGGCTTCGAAACAAACCAGTCCGCCGCCGAAAGTGCCTGCTGAATTCCCGACTATCGTGCAATTGGTGAGCGTCGGCGAAGATGTAGGACCGCAGTACATCCCGCCGCCGCGGCCGCTTGCCGAGTTGTTGCTCATTGTGCAGTTCTTGAAAGATGGAGAGGAGCCACCATACGAATAGGCTCCACCTCCATAGTTCGCCAAGTTTCCACTCATCGTGCAACTCACAAAGATTGGCGAACCATAGTTGTCAGCGAAAGCTCCTCCGCCGTAGCTGGTCGCCGAATTTTCGCTCATCGCGCAATTTGTGAAAATGGGAGAACAAGTATAACCTGCATAGGCTCCGCCTCCGTGAAGGGAAGCTGAATTTCGCTCAAAGACACAATTCGTGAAAAGAGGCGAGCAAGAGAGGTAGCAATAGACCCCGCCTCCGTATAGGCCTGCGGAATCCTCAAGGAAGCTGCAACTCGTTAAGATCGGCGAAGCGAACTCGCGGCAAGCCACTCCTCCGCCTCCGCCACCCGCGGTATTCCTCGCTATCGTGCAATTTGTGAGCCTCGGCGATGAATAGTTGCAGAGAATTCCGCCTCCGTTGTTGTCCGGCCAACTGCCGACCGCCTTAGCCCACTCGATAAGGCAATAGGAAAGACGACTGCTATCGCTTCCCGAAAGAAAATGCAGTCCGCGCCATCGGTCGGGATTCTGGAGCGTGTCCGTTGTGAAGATAATCGAATCACTCTCCGTACCTTCCGCCAACAGCGTTCCATAGATGTTGAATGGATAAGGCCCATCGAAAATGAAAGTCGTTGCTGGCAAGAGAGTCAAGCTGTCATCTGAACTCACCGAAATGTCGCCAATGATATGACATACACCCGGGCCGATGATGCCTTGCAGCGCTCCGGCAAGCTCGCAGGGCGGCTGCGCATTCGGATTCTCATCTGCACCGATGTCTGGATACGAGCCCGGCGGATTTGGTCGCGGATCGCCTTCGAAATCGGTGCTCACCGTGTCCGCTGGATCCCCCGCGCCAATGCAATGGCTGAAATCCGTCAAATGAAAATCCTTCGCTGCTGTGTCTGCAAACATAGGATCGAGGAAGATGTTATGATACACATCGCACGGATCGCCGTTGGCATTTGCAGTCGTGATTTCACCAATTCCGGGAGGGCCCTCCTGCGGATTGACAATGTCCCCACCGCTGTTGCCGAAAATGTCACAGCGTTCAATGGTGCCTCCGGTACTGCCCTCAAAAACGACTCCCGAGCCATTGGAAAAAGCTACAATCATGCTTTTGGACATGGGGGATGAATTGTGGAAGCGCACGCCACCTGCCACTCCCCATGATGCCGTGTTGTTGCTGATTGTGCAGTTAATTAGAGTCGGCGAAGAGGTATGACTTTCCAATCCACCGCAGACCTCGACCGCAAAATTGGCGGTTAGATTGCAATTGGTCAGAATGGGAGAAGAATCGAAACAATATATACCACCAGCCCCGTCTGCCACATTTCCGTTGATGCCGCAATTCGTAAAGGCAGGTGACGAATTCCAGCAGCCCACTCCACCACCTACATTTTCTACCTCGTTCTCGCAGATGGAACAGTTGAGGAAGGTCGCTGAGGAATTCCCGTAGCAGCCCACGCCCCCCCCGCATAAGCTGAGTTTCCGTTTATCAAGGAATTCATGAAACTCGGTGAAGAATCATAGCAGTGCACCCCACCGCTGTTTGCATCTGCCGAGTTTCCGGTGAGTATGCAATTCGTGAACGCCGGCGAAGAATAGTTGCACACTACTCCTCCACCCTCGTTGCTTACCCAGTTGTTGCTTACCGTGCAATTTGAAAAAGCTGGCGTGGAGTATCGGCAATACAGGCCGCCACCATTCTCTGCGTTATTGGCGCTAGTGCAACAATTGGCGAAGCTCGGCGAAGAGTAGTCGAAGCAAAAAACCCCACCGCCGTTGTTATCCGGCCAGCCGCCCGTCGCGTACCCCTTCTCGATAAGGCAATAAGCAAGGCGGCTGCCAGAGCTGCCTCCTCCATCAAACCGCAAACCCCGCCATCGATTTGAACCCGACTGCTCAGTTGTGAAGACAATTGAATCATTTTCCGTTCCCTCTGCCAAAAGCGTTCCATAGATTCTGAAGGGATAAGGCCCGTCAAACATGAAGACTGTTCCCGGAAGAAGAATCAGGCTGTCGCCAGCGGTGATCGAGATCTCTCCGACGATGTGACAGGTGTCCGGTCCCAATGTGCCCTGAAGAGACCCTGAGAGCTCGCAAGGGGGCTGTTCAAGAGTAACGGGCGGCAGAGTCGTGTTGTCCACAAGGGATTGGTCTTCGACGAGCATGCTGTCAAAGCCCAGATGAGTGTATTCGATGTTATATACACCGTCATGCAAGCCGTCCATCATGAAGTAACCGCAGCTATCCGTATAGGTCGAGTCGGAGACCGCCGGGGCACTCACTGCCGCAAACTTCACTTTCGTTCCCCAATGGATGGTCTGATTCTCCAAGTAGCAAAAGCCGTCCACATTGCAGAATGGCCACGCGAGCGTCACCGGCGGCAAAGTCGTACTGCCGACGAGCACTTTGTCTTCCACGCGCTGCGTATCGAAGTCCGCGTGGGTGTATTCGATGTCGTAGATGCCTTCGTACAAATCGCTGATGAAGAAATCGCCCGATGAGTCCGTGTAGGTGGAATCGGTGACCGCCGAGGGGCTGTCTTTGATGAACTTGACCTTCGTTTCCGAGTACTCGCTTTGACCTTCGAGGTAGCAATAGCCGTCCACCATGACCAGCATCGTCTCGGCGAAGAGTGCCTGAGTGCAGGCAAGGATGAGGAAAAGGGTCAATACGGTTCGCATAGTGCCTCCAATTGTTTTGTTGCGGGCACATCAGGGGATGTGCCTCGGCGAGAGAGGGTATTTCGGGCGCGTCTGGAGACACGCCTCGGCGAAGGGATTCTGTCGCGTCTTTCAATATACAGCATCGGGCACTGGATGTCAATAGAAATCTGCGTCGGGGGGAGAATTTTTTCGCGAGATTGCGGGCAGATCAGGGGATCTGCCTCGGTGTAAAAGCGGTCTTCGGGCGGGTCAGGCGACACTGCCTCGGCGGCGGTAGGGACATGGCGTGCCATGTCCGCTTGATTTCGGCTCGGCGGAGAGACTAAACCACCACGGCAAGGAAAGGATGCGGCGGCAGGTGTCTCACCTGCCCCGCGTCACAATTCGGCCCCTATTCCGGGCATGCGAGACGCATGCCGCGGCGACATTTTTTTCATTGCGGGCGCCTCTGGAGACCACAGCTGTCTCAAT
>DYHQ01000119.1 GCA_020724065.1 Candidatus Puniceispirillum sp.
GAGCCGTTTATTGTCGCTCTGACAGGACTCACCGATGAGAACCTGCGCGGGCAACCGGCCTTCTCGACTGTCGCGCCCGGCCTCTTGGAGTTCATTGACAGTTCTGCTCTCGTCGGGCAGAATGTTTCTTTTGATCTGGAATTCTTGGCTGCCGCGGGGAAACGCCTCTCGGGCCATCGAAGCCGCCCAAATCCTTTTGTCTTTGCCAATCATGAAGTTCTCGACACGGCGCAGCTCGGCCGCATTTTTTGGCCGGAGTGGCCAAGATTCGGGCTGGCCAGTATGGCGGAACGATTTGGGGTCAAGCAGGAAGTGGCTCACCGCGCTTTAGCTGATGCTCGCACGACAGGCCATGTTCTTTGTCGAATGATTGAGTCGCTGCCAGGGCGTACTTGGGAGGCGATGGCAAGGGACTTGGCGTTCCTCATTGGAGGCACTTTCAACAGGTCGGAGCATTTCTTCGGACGCATTTCCACGATGGCCGAGGGCCGGAAGGCTCCAAGCGAGAGTCGCGTCGAGAAAGCCCAAATCAGCGCTGCAGAAAAATATGCCGAGGCCGCTCCACCTTCTCCCGAAGAGATTTTCGGTCAGAATGGGCGCTTGAAAAAAGTCTTGGCCGGTTTCGAATGGCGACCTGCGCAACTTCAGATGGCTGAAGCAATGCAAATGGCGTTGGAACGAAATCAGATTCTTCTATGCGAGGCGCCTACGGGAATTGGAAAGTCGCTGGCCTATCTGGTTGCGTCGGCTCTGTGGACTATGGAGGCTCCGGAAGAAGGACGACAAGTCGTTGTTTCGTCACATACCAAGGCTCTGCAAGAACAGCTTCATCGAAAGGAAATGCGCACCGTTCAGGGATTGGGAATTCCGATTGGAAGCGCCGTGCTGAAAGGTCGCGAAAACTATCTGTGTCGTCGCAGGCTGCAAAACCTCATCCGAGAGGCTCCTGTGCGTCTTCCAGACGAGGATCGCCCGCGTTTGATGCCGCTCGTCCGTTGGGCAGCGACGACGCCAACCGGGGACATCTCGGAAATCGGAGGTTTCCAGCCGAGCGCAGCGCCCTGGCTTTGGTCTCAGGTGTGCAATGATGCCACGAGTTGCTCCGGTTCGACTTGTGGAGCAGCGAAAGGCTGTTTCTTCCAAAGAGCCAAGGAGAGAGCGGCTAACGCGCAGATCGTTTTCATCAATCATGCGTTGCTTTTCAGCGATCCGTCGCGCTTTCTGCAGAAGCCTTCTCCCCTGAGAAAACTCGTTCTTGATGAAGGTCACCATATTGAGCGCGCTGTGGTCAGTGCTTCCCGCATTGAACTCAACTCCTTCAATCTGCGCAGTCGTTTGATGCAGATAGTCGAGGAACGGGGAGAACGAGGGCTTCTGATGCGGCTCGGAGCCCCGGGCGGTCGCAAGAAGAGGCCCCACGATGAGGCAACGGAGCTGTTGGCCGAACTTCGCGATATGGCGGGCCGTCTCTATTCGGCCATACGGTCTTACTTTGAAGAGTTGGCCGTGTCGTTGCCACCTGAGGGTGACAGGCGTCTCTCGAAAATCCGGTTTCGACAGGGCGACCAGATTTCCACAATCGTCGCTGCCAAAGGAGCTCTCTTACTTGGTGGGTGGCGGGAGTTGGTTGAGAGGTTGCAGGAGCTTCTGCGCGGGTTTCAAGAATCCCGTGATGACGGCAAATTACCGAAGGAGCTTCTACTTGAATTGCGAAGTTCCATTGACGGTTTGGCCGAGGTGAAAGAGAACCTTGGCAGGATTCTGGAGGCCAACGACGACCAATGGGTATTCTGGATCCAAATTTATGGGGGAGATGGACGCACGGTGTCTCTCCACGGCTGTCCGATAGCCATAGGTTCTGAGCTGCAAAAAGGCTTCTGGCCGTTGACGGATTCGGCGGCTATCACATCGGCGACACTGTCAACACAGGGGAACTTTGAGCATTGCAGAGAGAGCCTCGGCCTCGAGGAATTGCCTCCGGAACGCCTGCACGAAGAAATCCTGCCAAATCCGTTCACCCTTTCAGAGCAAATGCGGCTCCTGATTCCGGTCTATCTTCCCCATCCCCGGCGAGCTTCCGAGAACTGGGTTTCCGCGATCGAGGAGATGACTGCGGAGGTTGTGCGCAGATTTCGACGAGGGACTCTGATATTGACGACTTCGCTGGAGCTTGTTGACCATTTGGGGGCGAGTTTGGTGCCGGTGGCACAAGCGACGCGACGCACAGTTCTGGTGCAAGGACGCGACGGCGCGCCCGCGGAGCTCCTTGAGGAATTCCGCCAACGGAAGGATGCTGTTCTCGTCGGCGCGGCCAATTTTTGGGAAGGGATAGATGTGATCGGCGAGGCGTTGGAAATACTCATCCTGACGCGCTTGCCCTTTGATGTTCCCACTGAGCCATGGGTCGCCGCTCGCATGGAACGGCTTGCCGACGAAGGAAAAGACGCCTTCTACCATTTCAGCCTTCCCGAGGCGCTGCTGCGTCTGCGGCAGGGATTGGGCCGATTGATTCGTCATCGCCAAGATCGCGGCATCGCTCTCATTGCGGATTCGCGAGTCTTTTCGACCCGATTCGGTGCCATCATTCGAGAAGGTTTGCCTGTGGTGCCACAAGCCGTCACTTCACCTTCCAAGCTTTGGCAATTGTGCTATGAATTCTTTGGAGAGAGTGAAAGCGTGCAGAGACTCTCCGATAGCAGAGAATGACAATCATGGGACAAGACCAGGATTCCTCTTTTTCGAGTATTGACCACATTGGAATTGCTGTGGCTGATTTGGACGCGGCGACAAGGCTTTGGCGCGATACGCTGTCGCTTTCTTTCAAGGGAATTGAAGAAGCTCCCGAGCAGAAGGTGAAGATCGCGATTTTCGAATTGGGTGAGACGCGAATTGAGTTGCTTGCCCCGACAGCCGCGGACTCGCCCATCGCCAAATTCTTGGCTCGGCAGGGAGAGGGATTGCATCATATCGCCCTCCGCACCGGCGATTGTCAGGCTGCGCTTGGCGAGATGGAGAAGCGTGGGATTTTGCTTCTCGATAAAACGGCTCGCTCCGGGGCTGAAGGAACGCACATTGGATTCCTCCATCCCAAATCGTTGCGGGGAGTCCTTGTGGAAATCACAGAACGGTGAAGAGAAGTGATTCTGATGCCCCTACTGACCGCCGTGGTGAGGTCTCCAGACCCGCCCGGCGTCCACATACGCCATTGCCGGTCTGGAGAGCGACAATGGCGAACATCAAGCATAGCTTTCCGAAAGTGGCACTATCCCCCACCGTCCTCGGTGGGAGGCATGTACGACGATGGGGCTCTGTTCCAAAAGGATTGAGATAGTAAGAGGAGAATAGAGAATGGTCAAGCGAAATTGGGGTTTTGCGACCCTCGCTGTTCATGGCTCGGGAGGAGTCTGTCCTCATACAGGAGCCGTTTCGATGCCGATTTATCAGAGTTCGACTTTTGCTTTTCATTCCGCGGAACACGGTGAGAAGCTATTTGCCGGTGAAGAGACAGGCTACATCTACTCACGCCTTTCGAATCCGACGATTGACGCTCTGCAGAGAGAAATGGCTTCGTTGGAGAAGGGAGAGGCCGCGCTGGCGTTCAGTTCAGGTATGGCGGCGAGCACGGCGGCCGCACTTGCATTTTGCCAATCGGGCGACAGCGTCCTTTGCACGAAAGTTGTCTACGGGGGCACCTATGCTCTCTTTGCCCATATCATTCCCCGTTTAGGCATTGAGACAATTTTCGTGGACGGCACGAATCTCGAAGAAATCGAACGCGCTATCAAGCCCAATACGAAGCTTCTTTTCATCGAGACTCCGGCGAATCCAACTTTGGATATCGTGGATATTGAAGGATGCGTTGCCATTGCCCGAGGTCACAACATAGCTCTTGCCGTGGACAATACTTTCGCCACGCCCTATTATCAGCAACCCTTGACATTCGGTGCGGATCTTGTGATCCACAGTGCAACAAAATACATTGGCGGCCATGGGGATACCGTCGCAGGACTTATTGTTTCCAACAAGGAAATCATCCAAAGAATTCATGACGAGGTCCTGGTGGATATGGGTGCTGTCATCAGTCCTTTTAATGCCTGGCTCTTGTTGCGCGGATTGAAGACTTTGCCTGTCCGTATGGATCGCCATTCCGCGAACGGCATGCGAGTCGCGCAGTTCCTCAGTTTTCATCCGAAAGTGGAACGCGTTTACTATCCGGGGCTTTCGATTCATCCCCAACATGAGCTTGCCAAGAAGCAGATGACGAATTTTGGCGGAATGGTCAGTTTCGATCTGAAAGCAGATCAAACGCAGATCCGCCGATTCCTCGATTCCCTTGAATTGTGCACTCTCGCCGTATCGTTGGGAGATTGCGATACCCTCATTTGCCATCCCGCCTCCACTACCCATTCCACCTATTCTCCGGAGGAACTGAAGGATGCGCGCATCAATGAGAAACTTGTTCGTCTTTCCGTCGGTGTGGAAGACCCGAAGGACATTATTGACGATTTGCATCAAGCATTGCGCAAAACTTAGCAGGTGATGAGAAACAATCTGCAGCAAAAACTCCAAAGCCTTCCTCATTCGCCGGGCGTTTATATTTTTCGCGACAAAGCGGGTAGGGTTATCTATATCGGCAAGGCTCGAGTGCTGCGTCGTCGGGTGCGGCAATATTTTCAGCGGAGTCATGACGGCCGCTATCAGTTTGACGCGCTGGTATCGCGCATCGCGGATGTCGAAGTAATTCCGACCGACGGAGAGCTGGAAGCACTGATTCTCGAGAACAATCTCGTCCGCGAAAAAAAGCCTCGCTATAACATCGAGCTGCGGGATGACAAGTCATTTCCTTTCCTGCAAATCACTCGTGAGCCGTTTCCGCGAATTTTTCTGACGCGAAAGCCGGTTCAGGACGGTTCGCTCTACTTTGGCCCGTTCTCTAATTTGGTCCAACTCAAGCCGCTGATTCATGCCCTCAGAGGACTCTTGAGAATCCGGACCTGCAATCTGCCGCTCACCGTCGAGAGCATTGCCGCCGGAAAATTCAAGAAATGCATCGAATACGACATCGGTCGCTGTAACGCCCCTTGCATCGCCCTTGAAACCGAAGCAACCTACAACGAGCGTGTTCGCGACTACCTGCAGGTTCTTCATGGCCATGGAGACGATGTCGTGAAAGCCCTGCAACAGAGAATCGAGGCGCTGGCAGAGGATTTGAAATTCGAGGAGGCGGCGCTCCTGCGAGACCAGATTCATTCGCTGACGCACTTGTCACAACGCCAGAAGGTCATCAGCCTGCATCCAATTGACTCTGATACCATCTCTTTGGCCGTTGAGGATCACGAGGGCTGCGCCGTCGTGTTTCAGGTTCGCTCCGGTCGCATGATCGGACGGCTGCACTACATCCTGCGCCACTTGCGGGATAAGGAAGAAGCAGAGGCGATGACGCAGTTTCTTGAACAGTATTACGCGGTATCCACGCTTGTTCCACAAGAGATTCTTCTCGGAACAGCGATTCCAGATCCTGCTCTCCTAAGTCGGTGGCTTTCCGAAAGGTGCGGCCACAAGGTCGAAATTCATGCGCCAAAACGTGGAGACAAGGCGCGCTTTCTCAACTTGGCGTATCGAAATGCGCAGCTCCTGCTCGGCGAACATAAGCGGAGCCAAGCCCGCAAAGAGAGAATTCCGAAAGCGCTTGTGGAGCTTCAAAGGATTCTGCATCTCTCCACTTTGCCGAGGCGAATTGAAGCGTTTGATATTTCGACCTCGCAAGGCCGAGAGAAAGTCGGCTCGTTAGTCGTTTTCGAGGAGGGGAAACCGGCCAAAAGCCAATATCGGCGCTTTGCGATCAAGGATATCGAAGGGCTCGATGATTTCGCTTGCATGAAGCAGGTCATCCAAAGGCGGTTTGTTCGCCTTGTTCGAGAAAAGCAGAGGTTTCCCGACCTCTTGCTCGTGGATGGAGGGAAAGGGCAACTGTCTGCCGCGCGCGACGCTCTGAATTCGCTTGGGATAACGCAGCAGCCCACCATCGGTCTTGCGAAACGCTTGGAAGAGGTTTTCGTGCCGGATGATCCGCTCCCTCAGAATATTCCTCGCACTTCGTCAGCACTGAAGCTTCTGCAGTCAATTCGCGATGAAGCCCACCATTTCGCAGTGACCTACCACCGCCTGCTGCGTAAGAGAAAAAGCCTTGAGTCTGTACTTGATGAAATAGCCGGAATTGGGCCCGCCCGCCGTCGGGCTCTCTTGAATCACTTCGGAACAATGGCGCGACTCCGCAGTGCCGATATACATGATATCGAGGCGACACCCGGCATTTCTCCGAAGCTCGCACACGCCATTCATGGCTTTCTTCACGGAAATCTCGAACAAGAATCCTCGGACGCGCATGCGTGAGCAGTTTTCGCGGCCTTACTTTTTGCTCGTGACATTCGGCGGCCTCGCGTTGCGCATTGCCCTTGTTCTTTTGCGCCCGGGAATTCTCGGCACCGACGAGGTCATCTATGATCCATTGGGATGGGGGCTTGCAGCAAGCGGACGGTACATGCTGGATGGAACGCCTGCAACTTGGCCACCCGGCTATCCCGCATTTCTTGCTCTGATCTACTCTCTTTTCGGTCATTCAATCGTTGCAGCGGGCGTTACCCAGAGCCTCCTTGATGTTGTGGCCGGAGTCATCGTGGCCCGCTTCGGAGCAAGACGCTTTGGCTCGCGAGCAGGCAAAGCCGTTCTTGCTCTCTGGATGCTTCTGCCAATGCGTGCTCTGCTGCCCTCCTTGCTGATTAGCGAAGCGACTTTCATTCCCCTGTTTGTCGTGGCATTGGTGATCTCCGGATTGCGAGGTTGGACAGCAGCGGTTCTGAATGGCGTTCTGTGGGCGGCAATTCTCTACACGCGGCCCGTGGCGATGGCAGCCGTGGCCGTGCTTGCTTTGGGTCGTGCGAGCTCCGAAAAATGGCGAGCGCTTGCACCCGTTGCCCTTGCAGCACTCTTGCTCCTGCCCTATGCCTTCTGGAATCTGCAGAAGCACGGCACTTTCACGATTTACACCGGAGCCGGCATTAATTTCTATATGGGGCATAATACCGAGTCGAAAGGTGGCTATGGATTTCCCGATGGGCAACTCCCCTGGGACACGCTGACAGTGCCACGGGAGATGGCTGTCAACAGGATTGCATTGAATGCAGGAGTTCGCGATGTGCTGGCTCGTCCGTGGCATGAAGCAGAGTTGCTGGTGCGCAAAGCCGCACTTTTTTTCATGTCGAATACTCCAGCCTTGCTCATTTATTCGCCTCGCCCCGACGATTCTCAGATGTCGCTGCGCCGCCAAATT
>DYHQ01000120.1 GCA_020724065.1 Candidatus Puniceispirillum sp.
CCCCTCCCGCAGGTCTGCTCATATTTCGACATCAATCCGTCAGCATCCAATGCATGGATGCCGATGATGTAGTTGTTGCACTCGTTCTGGCAATCTCTCTCCATCGTATCCAGCTCATAGTTGTTGCGATCACCGTCGGTCGTGTCAACATAATCGGGCAGAATACCCTTGATACAGATCAGCCACTCGGCCAAATCACCGTATACGGTGCGGATGGCGGTGAGGTTCTGGATATGAGCTGCACTGGTATCAATGCCAAATATGCAGGTCCAATCCACCTCGATCCACTGCGCCGAGGTATCTGTCGTGACCGTCACGCAGAGCGTGTCGTCAACGAAGAAGTGTAGCGTGCAATTCGTGTCTGGATCCGTGACATACGCGGTGTCAATGATCGGTCCATTCGCGTTCAGCCAGACATACACCGGGTCATAATATATCATACCGGCATCGTCGAGTATTTGCAACTCCAAGCGGTACAGACCGTCATTTAGGGGCACGCCACCTGGGAACTTATGACCCCATTGGAAGTCGATGACTGGCCCGTTCACATCATTGGCAAAGAATGCAATCGGTTCCCATATCCAATTGGCGTCGCCGTCGTTCGAGTCGCTTTCCGCGTAGAATCCCACCGTATCATCTAGATTCGGCCAGACTCCGTAGGTTACGACTCGTTCGCACAACACATGATAGAAGAGTCTCTCGACCATGCAGCAATCGGCGTCCAGACCATCGCCTTGGTCATAGAATCGCTCCGGACGGAACCTCAATTGAGGATCGTTCATCCCAACGACCCACTTATAGGTGGAATACCCTGGTTCAGGACCTGAAGGCGGCACCGGCGGACCGGAGCCTAAAGCTATATTGGTAACGATGAGCGTGTCGCCCACCAATACCACGCCCGGAATACAAGTATCCACCACGGCATGGACGCGGTTGCGCTGCGTCCATTCAGGAAGAACGGTCGTGCTGTCGTTGTCCCAGCCACGAATACAGCTATTCCCTGCGCGATCCATGAAGCGGGCGAGAGTGAAGCCGACATTGAATCCAAGCGGACAAGTGCCCGTGAGATTCAGCCAGTCATCAAGACTGTCCGTTCCCTGCTTGCCATACCAAATGAAGGCAGCACTATCAAATGGCCCTACCGGGAACAGCCAGGTGTCTCTGCCGACCGGGATGTAGACAGGATTCAGAAGAGGATTGAAGTAGTCAAGCACGGCAACGATGTCGCCGACGAGTGAATCTGGCTCGGACCGAACATCAATTCCAATGAGGAAGAGATTGTCCAAGCTGTCAACTTCCGTGGAATTGGTATCCGCCCAATCGAGGTCATCCAACAGAATACGGATAGAGTCCGGCGAGATGTTCCACCACACCCAGCTCGTGCTGTCATAGGGCGAGAAACGGCGGCATACCGTATCGGCATAGATGTCACTGACCGCTGGCGGGCAAATATTGTCAATGCAGAACGGGCAATCATAGGACCATGGCCTGTACATATTGCCAGCATCGTCGAATACTCTGACCCATATTTCCTGACCCTGCTCCGCCCATAAAACACATGCCTGAATCCAGCTCCAATTCGTTGTGTCAATCGGAATATCTACATAGACTCCCTTGGCCCAGGGTTCATTGCCTATCCAAATACTATCCGGCACAATCAATCGAGAACCGGGTCCCGGATAAGGACTCGTTCCACCGGGAAGGCTATTGACAGGCCAAACCCAGGGAGGACTTCCAAAGCTCTTGACAAATCCCTCAAAATCTACGCCAACCCACGCCCCATCGAAATTCCGCAACCGTTCAATTCCGTTGCATAGTGTTACCGTGTCCCCTCGGCAACTGGGATCCAGAGGCCCAGAAAAACAGCTATCGTCAATAGAAATTGACCAGTAGATTCGAAGTGTATCCCCGATTCCCAAATAGGGCCACCACGGGCTGCCCAAATCCGGCCACCAGCCTGTCGCGTCGTTTGGAATCCAGTTGCCACTGACAATGTGGCAAGAGTCAATGCAGCACGGGAAAGGCAGCGGGATCGTATTGTCAACTTTCCGAAGAACATAGCATGTGTCTTTCCACTGTGTCGTGGGCGCAAGGAAAGTGTCCCCCGGCGTCCACCACGCATATCGCACCCAAATCGTATCCGTCAGCCCGTTCTCCATCATGTCGCACGAATTCACCCTTACCTTCTGGCCAGGAAAGATATCCGTGTCTCCAGCAACGCACGTTAGACAACTGAAGTCAATATAGAATGTGTCCGCATCCATTGTATCCCCAGCGAACACCCACCACACCGTATCAAGGACCGCAATAATGTTGTCATCTTTGAATCCGGCATACTCATCCCAAAGGACTGACCCGCAACCTGCCACCGTATTCACCGAGCAGGGCAGCGCAACATAGAGAGGGTCTGACCGGCAGTAGCGGCACGGCCAGCAGACGGCCGCGCTCTTGACCGTCACGCTGAACTGCGCTATCGTACCTGCACTTGCCGCGAGGTTCTCCGGATGGAAAATGAGAGTCGCCGTGACTAAACACGAATCTGCCTCGTAACCCCCACCCATTCCCGTACTCTCAGTGACGACCACATTCATCCGATAGAGCTGCACCGGATTGCACAAATGGGTGATCTGAGGGACTGAGGGAGAGAAATCTCCAAGACCCGGGATCGGCCAAAGCCCTGCTTCAACGGAATCCTCCTCACAGAGAGGATAAGTTCCGTCATTGGGCAGGGTGGCTTTCACCGTCACAATCAGGCTGTCTGTATGGATGTCTATCACCCCGTTGGTGCCTGCAGCGGTGTCCTCTTTGCATACGATGGTTCCACCATCGATGACAATTTGTGGCTGTGCCATGGCAACCGATCCACTGAGAAGGCAGGCCATGAACACGCCAACGACCAATAGATAAAGAGCCTTGGATTTCCTCATCTTGAAGCTCTCCTCGCTATGTGAAAAATTTCTAAATACGCTTGACTTTGGGCGGACAGTCTCGCCCGTCCCCTCGGATGAATGGTCGGCCATGCTTGAGCCTTGGAATGCATCGTTCGAAGCCGATCCACTCAGTCGTAAGAAGTGTTGCGAATGTTTCACTGGAATTTCCAATTTAGAAAACAAACAAACCCATTACACCCAGTCTCTCCCGCTGCCCAACTGCTTTTGCGCCGGAGAGTGATTTGGAACGGACTGCTCGAAGCTGGTCGGACAAAACGTGCCGTTGGGCTCGACGCCCGCCCCCTAAGTTCATGAAAGTTTTAAACGGTTCAGAAGTTCTTGCAATATAATCAATGAAAAAGAAATTGTCAAGAGAAAAGTTCAGTTTTTTCTGCTCAAATCCCGCTCTACCCGCAACCGAAAAGCCTTGTAGGCCGCTTCAGAGCCATTTTTCGCCTCTCAGCATAGGCCCTACTAAATTGCTTGTCATTAAAAAACAATAAATTATATACTGCCATACAAAACCCCACTCAACAGACTGTTGTTATAGCAAGAAGAGTTCGCACGATCTTCGCAGCGACGATAGAAGAGATGTTTGAAGGGTCCCAGTGGGGAGCAAGCTCAACGACATCCCAGCCAACAACACGTACTCCCTGTAATTGAGAAAGCCTTGTCTCTAATTCGCAATAAGTTAAACCACCTGGCTCCGGCGTCCCAGTCCCTGGACAGAACGCAGGATCGAGAACATCCATGTCAACTGTTATATACAACGGCCGGTCTCGTATCCAGTCCCTAAGCCCGGACCCGTCTGTAGTCATATTCAGAGTACCGTATCTCCTTGCGAACTCATACTCTTCGAGGATTCCTGACCTTGCGCCTACCCGCAAAATCCTTGTCGGATTCATAATATCGCAGACCCGCCGCATGACTGTAGCATGGCATAAGGCATCCCCTAAGTACTTGTTTCTCAAATCGAGATGGGCGTCAAACTGCAACAAAACAAGGTCGGGGTAGTTTTCCAGCACCGCTTCGACGAGGGGCAATGTGATAAGGTGCTCACCGCCAAGTGCGGCTGGAATCTGCCGCATATCAAGCACTTTTCTTGCCGCTTCACGAATCCGTGACAGAGCATCTGCTTTGTCACCCGGTGATATTTCCACATCCCCCAGGTCGCAGAAGTCCCGCCCTTCCAAGTCACTCCCCGTCCGTGGGTCATATGATTCGAGGACCTGGGAAGCTTCCCGGATTGCCGAAGGTCCGAAACGCGCTCCAGGCCGATAGCTTGATGTTCCATCATAGGGACAGCCGAACAGAGCAACTCGGGTTGAGGGACCTGGGTCCTTCGCTGCCAAGAACGGAGTGGTTTTGAGAAAGATCATCAAGACAGATGCACTCGCGAAAACGCCGGAATCGCAAAAGCGGCTCGCTGATGCTCAGGTGTATAGTAACGGCATGTCGCTGCGATTTCCTTTTGGCGTCCGACATGGACGGTGAATGGATCAACCCCGTCAGATGCCCAGACAAAATTCCAATACCCCGTCGGATAGGTGGGTATTGTCGCCCCATAGAGACGGCAATCCTTGAAGTACGCTCGAAGCGTTTTCGTTACCTTGGGAATGATCCCCTGAGGCGAGAACACGCTTTCTATCTGACTTACGAAAATTCCATTGGGCCGCAGAGCGCTCTTGACGGATGCGAAAAATGGGGATTCATACAAGGCCACCGCAGGCCCCGTGGGGTCTATGGCATCTCCGATAATTGCATCGAACTCATTGCGTTGCCGACCGATATAATCAACAGCATTCTCTATATTCAATGCAACCCGCGGATCCGAAAGTGACTTGGCCATCGCCGAGAAGTATTCTCTGCACACACGAATGACTTCTTCATCAATCTCACACAACACGATGGATTTCAAATTGGGATATTTCAGAAGTTCCCGGACGCAGCCTCCATCTCCTCCGCCAATAACGCACACATGGCGCGCATTTGGGTGGGCAAGCAGCGCAGGATGTACGATCATCTCATGATAGACGAATTCATCGAATTCGGAAAACATCACATGTCCATCCAGCAACAAGACGCGGCCAACGGCTTCCGTCTCAATGATGTCAATCTTCTGATAGCGGCTCTGTCCACTGAATATCGGTTTCTTGACCTGGAGACAGAACTTCATCCCCGGAACATATTGCTCACCAAACCACATATCCAATGGCAATGTAAATCCTATAGAATCAACAATTAAAGAGACCGCCCCTGCCTTCCGCATTGGAGGGTGGGTGTCAAATCAGGCCCATAGAACGACACCGGCAAAGGCCGTCGCTGTCTTGAGGACCTTTGCGGTGGATGCGACGCTTCGAACTTCCTTCAGCCCGCAGCTCCGGCTTTCAAATGCTTGCAGAACAAGCCGACGGGCTGTTTCTTCGCATTCCTGTGCTGAGCCTTTTAGGTGATGCTCCATGATGATCCCCGGTTCACCCGTGTCCTCCGGCAGGCCAACTGCAACGGCCGCGGAAATGATCTCTCCCGCAACATCGCTGCTTTCGTAACTGTAAGCAACCGGCACAAGACTGCCCATGGGCAATACAGGTATCGAGATTTCTACAGCTCCCGGCGGGATGATCGAACTCACGCGAACCAGGTTCGTGTTCCCTATCCCTGCCGCCAGCAGTGCATTATCAAAAGAATTCAAGAGCGATGGTCCTTCAGCGCTTCCCCGTACGAGAAAAAATTTATCCGGCAGCTTGAAGACCATTACGGTGTGGCAACCACTGGCTTAAAGGGCAGCTCTTGACCTTGGGCAACTTCCAGAATGCCCCGTTTCATTTCCATGATGGAAAATGAAGCTGCCTGCAGAGAATCGCGCAAATGCTCGAAAGCGATTTCTAGATTAATCTCCTGACCACAGGTAAACAGATCTACCGCGGCATAGCCGTATTCTGGCCAAGTGTGGATAGCCAAATGCGATTCGGCAATGACCACGACGCCTGAAACACCGTGGGGATTGAACAAGTGGAAGACTTCATCCACGATGGTCGCCCCGCACGCCACCGCAGCTTGGTGCATGGCGCGCTTGATATAAGCGACATCGTTCAAGAAGTCTGCGTTGCAGTTGTAGTAATCAACCACAACCTGACGACCGAGGGCCTGCACCGCTTCAGTCTCCTTTCAATGGAATAACCCCGAAATCGTATCTTGTTCTAATCGAGTTTCTCAGCAACGGAAGCCGCATCCACCGACAGCTTCTTCAGAACTCGTCGTTCTCTCTCCGTCCAGTTCGGAAATTCGCAGGGTTAGAACACCGGTGGCGTCGTTAGCCAAATAAGCTTAGTTGGGCGCTTGCCGCTGTTTTCCAGATAGTGTTCGCGCGTCGCTTCAAAATAAAAACATTCTCCCGGGCGGGCGCGAAAGGACTGCGTCCCGAAACGAATCGTGACCGTCCCCTGCAGCACGAAACCGAACTCCTCACCGTGGAAAGGTGGAAGGGGCACCGTGTGCTGGCCAGGCGCCAGCGATACCAGGGCCGGTTCCATGCGCCGATTCGTAGCGCCCGGTATCAGAAGCTCAAACGAACGAACTCCCGCTTCGGCAAGGGCTGTGCGCTGACCCTTACGGAAGATGATTGGCTCTTCGGGCTCTTCTGAAAAGAAATCGGTAACTCTGACATTCAGAACTTGAAGAATGTCCAGCAGACTATCCACTGAAATGGAGGTCTGGTCTCTTTCAAGTTGCGAAATGAATCCTTTTGTCAAATCCGCGCGAGCCGCCAACTCTTCTTGAGTTAAGTTGCTGGCAATTCTGAGGTTCCGTAGTCGTTCGCCAATCTTCACGCCAACGCAGCACAGTATATTAAACGGGCAGTTCAGTTAAGTGAACCCATAATATAATAATCCAAGAACAAAAATCAAGAGTTTTTTTGACTTTTTTTCCTCTCAACAATCTGTTTTTCCGAGAGGAACGATAACTCTTTACTAAACAACGGAGAACAGTTTATCGAACTTAGTCGCGGAATTTCCAAGTGCCCAAACACGGGTATATTTTGCCGACTCAAAACCTCCGATTCGCCGACACCCTATTCTTCACGATTCTCAACACAAGGGCCGGGAATCCAGGGGCTTTGTTGCCAAGAGCGCTACTTCCCGCCGGAGGAATCCGGAAAAGGATTGAGCAATTCAGGCCCCTCCTTCCGAGTTTATTGGCAAGTCCCTAGAAATAAAGAAGATAGAATTCTTGCAATTTTGGAGAAAATTTCTTGACTTTTTTGAACCTATCTATTATATTTCTGTGGGCCGCCACGCCCTGCTCGCTCATAGCTTGTCTAGTCAATTGGAGGGATTCGAAATGAAGAAGGAATTGCTTGTTTTCGCGTGCCTTGCGCTTTGCGCGGCACC
>DYHQ01000121.1 GCA_020724065.1 Candidatus Puniceispirillum sp.
TTGTCAACTCGATTTCTAAGTACCTCAAAACTAATGAAAAACATTAAGACAGCTGCGGTCTCCAGACCCGACCGGCAATCATTCGGCAACCGCTGGCTGCGACTATTTTTCTGCCCGCCGAGGCCTCTCCCCTGAGCGACCCCAACTCCCTCCCGCCGTGGCGTGGTGCCCTCAGCCGCCCGTGACCGCCGAGCCACGGTTCTCAAACTGGCCGGAAACCTGTCGCCGCAGCAAGTGCTATCGCTTTTTTTCCGTCGTGTTGGATGTGTCATCCGGCCGGCAATCATTCTCTTCGCTAAAAGCGTCACCGCGGACCAGGTTGAAGCATGATAGCCTATTCTATCTAAACAGGTATCTGATGTATGAGCGTTCGGTACGCATGATCGCTGAATTGCTCAGCAAATTTCTCTTCTATCCAATCCATTGGACGAAACCGTGGGATTACCAACACGGAAAAAGAAACTGGCTCGCGGTTCTTGCTCGTGACCGTCTGAGCAAGAAAAAGGAGGCTTCGAGTCTTTCGACGCTCCCGTCCAGTCTTGCTATCCTTGGCGAGACGAGCAAACAACTGTCGTTCGGCAAGGCGGTCGATCATTGCCTTCAACTCAGAAAACAGCCCCTGAATAAGCATAGCACCAACTTCAGAGGCAGAATATGTATTGGCCAAATTCGCGTGGAGTTGCCAATATTTTGAATGATCGATAAGACGACTCGCTTCTATGGTGATACATCCGTACTCTGCATTTGACTTCTCGAGCTGCTTTCCGCCTTCGACGATCAGCCTGACTTGTTGATCAGGGTCTTGAGAATTCAGAGTCTTGCAGGCGACCCCCCATTGAATGTTCTGGAATGAAGCACGAATATCCGGCTCGGCAAATTCAATTGACGGGCAATAAGGTCGGATAATACAGGCGCAAATCAATTCCCACAACTTGTCTCGTTCGGGTGTCCGCTTCTCCGGCTGCGCAAAAGGCAAGGGTGCCTTGAGGCATTCCTTCAATCGTTCAATCAACCAGTCAGGCACACCACCAATCACTGTGCGGTTCAGTACTCTGATTAAGAAAGGCAGTCCGACCATGTCTCGAATCAGTGATACGACATCTTCCTCACTAAGTGAGTGGATTTTTCCGCTCAGGAGCTTCGAGATCTTGTCCATGCTATTCAACGCGTTTTTAGCTGGCGAATCCAGGCTGAGAGGTATGTTGTTGCTGGCAAGGAAGTCTTCAAACCATCGCTTTTCCTCATCGAAGCGGATCGTTGATTCTGCGGTGATGAATTGGGGTTTCGTTGTGTCGTACAAGTGACTCATGTTTTGTGAGAAATGATTCGCGACGACCTGATCGCGGCAACGAAACTCGCAGTATCGGCTGCTTGCAGCCGACGGCTAATTACTAATTATGCTATGGATTCAAAGGAACGGCGAATCAATTCCTTGGCCTCTTCAAATTGTGAAAGGCTGTTGATCGAAAGTTCGAGATCGCCGATACCCCAATGTCCAACATGTGAGACATCTCTTGCGAAACGAGGAGCTTCTGCAAGGCGACTATACTTCAGCTTGAGGTAAACACTAATTTTGTTTTTCCAAACAACCATGCTGCAAAAGATCTCTCTTCCTCTCAGGAAGTTAACGTATCGTCTCAGGCATTGTTTCTGGATCGCACCAGGCGCAAATGAATGGCAGAATCGTTCGATCGCTCTAAATAGTTCGACAACCTCTCTTGGCCTTCCGGTGACATGTATTGACTCATCATACTCGACAGGTCTCTTTCTTCTCCCTCTCCCTGTCCTTCGTTCCTTCGTTGTGGTTTCTCTTCTCTTGTGCTCGAGTCTGTCTGTGCTGGCTGGCAATTGGCGGAAAGATTCTCCGGTGCTTCTTGTCCAAATCGGCGCGAGGCTTTCTCTAATTCTTCTGGCTGCCACGGTCTCATCATTTAGCGCCTTATTGACAAGTCTCACCAGAGGATTTGGTGGATCCCGCATGATGTCATCAAGCGCCTTGCGCACCTTACTATCGGTAAAAGTCTGCTCGCCGAGCGTATCGAGCGTTCCCTTGGCCATCGCCTCGCGAGAAAACTGCCACATTTTCTCGGCAATCTGCTCAACGGACAGTCCCTCGGATTCTCGTGAATCCAGTGAGATTTCAAACATGAGCTTGTCTGGTGCAGCACATTTTTCCATGCTCCGATACACTCGCCATTTTGCGCCGTTTGTGAGGATGCACGATGCGATGCCTGCATTGGCAGCGTAACCAACGACCTGTGTGACGGCTTTCACATCATCCAAAGAATCATTCAGTGGTTTGGCCTCTATCAGCAATACTGGCTTACGGTTAATCTTTAGGCCATAGTCCACAGCCCTGCCGTCCACCGTCGAGCATTCCAATTCGACCTCATCAGGATCGCGTACATCCCAACCCAAGGCCTCCAAGATTGGATCAATTATTGTCGCTCGTGTTTGAGCTTCCTTCATGGAAAGCCGTCTCCAGCCGTCCAGCTTCGATCGAACAACCTCAATTTGCTTGATGAGTTCTTTCATGGCATTCCCCTTCTGTGTTCATAATCTTGGGGTCGGCTGCAACCCCCGATTGAATCGGGGGCGACACCGCGATGGAAATATTACTGGAACTCCACACTCCACGACAGCACTTGCGTGTCCTCAGGGACGACGGATTCGATGACATAGGCGAAGTCCACCTTCGAGGTTACGCGCCAGAAAGCGAAATAGAAGCCGAAACCGAAGGCAATGTCTTCGTGGCTCAGACCCGTGCGCAGAGCAAAAGTCTGTCGGTCGGTGAGCTTCCACATGCCTTCTGCGCCGAGGTGCAACCGCCAATCCTTTTCGCTCGAGCCTTCTACATCCACAAGGCCGAGCAGGTAAGGCAACGGCCGATACGCCGCGCCGAAACGATATTGCAGAGGCCACTTATCCGACTTCGTCGTGCCTTGTTCCCAATAGCTGGTGGTGTTCCATGTCGTCTTCAAAGCCGCGTCTTTCACCTGCGCGCCCACAAAAAGATTGTCAATCGGCCGTGCATGCACGCCGAAATCGAGACCGAAGCCGCTCCCATTGATGGATGTGCCGCCTTCGCCGATTTTGCCAAAGGTCTCGTACGCCACTTTCGCTGTGATTCCTACGCCGACTTTCGGATGAAAACGATTGGCGAACGAGAAGAAGAAGAGATTCGACGATTGGCTCATCATATCAAGCGGTTCTCCGTCGAATCCTCGGCTGTCAATATCGCCGACGCCCGCATGTAACCAGCCTATTCCAAATCCGGCATCCGCGCGAACCTTTTTCGTTTTGGGATGAAGCGGTGTGGCAAATGAGAGAAATTGCAAACTCCGGTCAAGCGCCAAGACGGAAATCGCCGACGAGAATTCTCGATTCTCAAGAAACGGCAGCGCACCCGGATTGTAGTAGATCGCCCACGGCCCGTCGGCGTAACCCGTATAGGCATCTCCGAGTGCTTTCGCTCTTGCTCCGGCACCCATTCGCCCGAATGCACCGGCCATGCCGCCGTTCGTGCCGCCATAGAGCAGCGGCGTGCATATCAAAAGGAAGATGAAGCACCCGAATATGCGCCTACTTCCCGTCATGTTCCTCTTTTCCGGTCTTTTTGGCGGGGCTAATTTGACCCCCCTGTCATCTCCCCGCAAGCAGGGGGATTTCTTTGTCTCCCCCCGTTCACGGGGGGACAAAAGGGGGGTAGAGGTCAAATTGTCAATCATGCAATCCTCCCGGCACGACGGCGGTTCCTTTGCGAATGCGTTCATTCCAGCTTTCAAAAGGCTTGTCGGTTTCTATGGGCTTCATCGTTATACAATCAGGCACCGGACAAATCAGCGCACAGAGATTGCAGCCCACGCAATCTGTCTCATCCACCCACGGCACGCGATATTTCGGATTTGCAGCGAGTCGCTCTGCGGCTTCCGTGGCTCGCGGCGCAACATGGCCGCGTTTGACTTCGGCTCCCGCGACATAAATACATTGATGCGCTCCATCGTCGCATGCAACGACGCAAAGCTGACAGCCGATGCAAGTATCCGGATTGATGTCAGCCACGACGCGATAGTTCAAATCGAGTTCGCCCCAATCCACAAGCGCAGGAACCGCCCGACCGATGAGTTCACTCACCGATTTCATCCGACGGTCTTCAAGATAATTCGACAATCCATCTATGAGACCTTCGATAATGCGGTAGCCATAGTGCATTACCGCTGTACAAATCTGCACGGTCGTCGCGCCGATAGCCATGAATTCCGCTGCATCGCGCCATGTCGAAATACCACCGATGGCCGAAATCGGAACGCCGATGTGCGCGTCCTTCGCCAATGTGCCGACCATGTGCAGCGCAATCGGTTTCACTGCTGGGCCGCACAATCCGCCTGATGTCGAACGCCCTCCGACCACCGGATAGGGCACGAATTTGTCGAGGTCAACGCCTGTGAGACTCTTGATGGTATTGATGAGGGACAGAGCGTGTGCGCCACCTTCAACCGCCGCGCGCCCGGGTTCGATGATGTCCGTGATGTTGGGAGTCAGTTTAACAATGATCGGTGTCTTGGCGAATTCGCGCGCCCACGCTGTGATTTCTCGAATGATTTTCGGTTCTTGACCGACAGCGGAACCCATTCCGCGCTCGCACATTCCGTGCGGGCAACCGAAATTGAGTTCAAGTCCGTCGCAGCCTGTGTCTTCCGTGCGTCGGATAATCTCGCGCCAATCTTCTTTCGATTCCATCATGAGTGAAACAACGACCGCGCGCTCTGGAAATCGCTTTTTCACTTCCGCAATTTCTCGAAGGTTCTCGGCAAGCGGTCGGTCACTGATGAGTTCAATGTTATTCAATCCGGCCATGCGAAAATCACCGGCATCCACAGCGCCCAGACGGCTGGATACATTGACAATCGGGTCACCGATGGTTTTCCATACCGCACCGCCCCATCCGAGATCGAAAGCGCGCATCACCTGCTCGCCGGAGTTCGTCGGCGGGCCTGACGCGAGCCAGAACGGATTCGGCGACTTTATTCCAGCGAAATTGACCGAAAGCTCAACCATTATTTCCCTCCCTTCGCACTTTGCAACAGATCTCGGTGCATGGCTTGTGCGGCTCGCTTTCCATCCGCGACCGCTCGCACGACGAGCTTTATTCCCGGCGTCGCATCCCCACCCGCATGAATTCGGCGATTGCTTGTTTGTCCTGTTGCGGGATCCACCTGGACCTCGCCGGCGGAATTCAGTTCGACACCCGAGAATTTCGATAAGGCCTCGCGTCCTATGCTTTGCCCGATTGCCATGATGATGAGGTCTGCAGGCATGAAGATCTCTTCATCAACAACGCGTATCCGCGCTCCCTTGAGTCGGGGTCCATCGCGCACGATTTCCGTGATGACGGCTTGCTCCAGAAGTTGCATTCCTTCACGCCTTGCCGCATCTAATTCATGGCGGAAGCCGGGCATCACCTGCGCGGTTCGACGATAAACCATCGTCACATGGGGAACTCCGAGTTGCAAGAGTTCGCGTGCAGCATCCAGTGCTGTGTTGCCTCCCCCGACGACAAAGGCTCGTTGTATGTTCCCATTGAGCGCAGGGCGCTTGGTTGTCTTTATCTGCTCAATCCACGCCAACGCACCGATGACGCCCGGACCGTCTTCACCAGCCACTTGCAGCTTTGTATCTCCGCCCATGCCTGCCCCTATGAAGACGGCATCATAGTTCTGCAAAAGCGACTTAACATCAATGTCGCGCCCGACTTCAACGCCCATGCGAATTTCGATACCAATGTTGCAGATGTATTCGGCTTCAAGAAGAGCATCGTCAGCTTGCATTTTGTAGGGTGCGATACTCATCGTATTTAGACCACCCGGAAAATGATGCTTCTCGAAAATGCTCGGCTCGTGTCCAAGGAGTTTCAATTCATGCGCGCAAGCCAACGATGCCGGCCCCGCGCCGACGAGCGCGATTTTCTTGCCTGTCGGTGGAGCGGGGGAGAAGACGCGTCGCCCTTCGCGCAAGAAGCTCTCAGTTGCGTAGCGGTGAAGGCGCGCAATCTCAATGGGTGGTTTCGGGTAGTCTTTAAGAACGCAGCTTGCCGCACAAAGCACTTTGTCGGGACAAACGCGCCCGCAAGAATAGCCAAAGATGTTTGCCGAGAGAACCGTCTTTGCCGCTCCGTGCAAGTTACCTTCGGCGATTTTGCGAATGAAGGTGGGAATATCTATCGCCGTTGGACACGCCTTGATACACGGTGCATCAACGCAATAGAGGCAACGATGCGCCTCCCCCAACGCCTCGCGATCCGTGTAAAGAGGTTGCGCTTCAGAGAATCTCTGTTCCCAGCGCTCTGTCGGTAGAGAGTACGATTTGGTCATTTTGAGCTCGTGATATTGAGCCTGCTTCAATCGAGAATAACTACTTTCCCCCACACTTCGCCTCCGGGCTTCTTGATGCGGTAAAAGTAGGTGCCATTGGCGACAATCGTGCCATTTTTCCTTCCATCCCAAACCTCGTAGAGTTCACCGCTGGGTCGAAGCACGGGAGTACCTGCGTTCGTGACTTTCGTCATCGAGAAATCGAAGATGGTAACACTCACTTCTCCGGCGGATGGATTTTGATAGCGAAACCGCACAACCGGAAAACGCGTCGGCGAAAACGGATTCGGATAGGCATAGGTGTCTGCCGGTCGCGCTGCATCCGTGAGAGGGAGAGCGGTTTGGAACAAATGCCATGTATTGCCCATATCCTCGGACAGCGCCAAGCCTTCGACGCCGCCGACCCAAAGCCCGTTATAGGCAAGCGCGCTGTAAATCGTCGGGTCAAAGAAGCGTCGCCCGCTCGCCACATCCATGTCCTTCATCATGGGGAAAAGACCCCAAGTTCCCCCCCCGTCCGGCGATTTCCAGAGCCCCGCATCATCGCAGATATACACAATGGAATCATCAAAGGCGAAATTGTGGGCCCGTACCGTCGTGGCCATGCCAGTCACTTCCATCGCGCGGGCGTCATCTAACACAACCTCCCAAGTCGCGCCTTTGTCCATAGTTTTCGTCACGCCATAATATTCGCTGGCGCCTTCCGCTCGCCAAGTGGCCGCCCATAGAGTGTGACTCCACTCCTGCCAAGCAAGGGCCGTGATGAAGTTGCCCGAAATGCCGCTGGAGAAATAATCGTAGTTTGTCCAGGTGCGACCTTCGTCTGTGCTCTTATTGATACCATCCGCTGTTCCGACCCAGAGAACGCCCTCGGCATGGACGACGGCAAAGGCGATGTGGTTCAAATTCTCAGCGGGATGAAACGGAAGCGTGTC
>DYHQ01000122.1 GCA_020724065.1 Candidatus Puniceispirillum sp.
GGCGGTGGAACCTCGAGCAAAGGCGTCGCGTCGGCGCCTTTGCGCACGAGCGTCAAGCCTTCATCGCCGTAGCCCATGACAACAACGCCATAGGGTTTCACTTCGGACGATAGAAACAAATCCACAGGCTCGCCATTTTCGCCGGACCCGCGGAAATGATGGCAAAGATATTTTCCGTGAGACAGCTCGACAAGTTCCTCACCCGAATCTCGCGGACTATCTATCGCGTCGTAGTCCAAACCACTCGATGAGGCCGCAAACGAGATTTCTCGCAGAGGTTCACCTTCTTCTTTCACCAGCGCACGCAAAGGCAAGCGGTGCTGCTTGTCGGACGGCAAGACGAAATCGAAAGTAATTTGCCTGTCGCTCTCACCGAGAACTCGCACGACTGCTTGCACCCATTCGGCGTCCTGCCCTGTGAAGACCACGGAGCCGAGATAGACGATTTTCATGTTGAGCCGAATGGGCCCCATGCTTCCTGCCGCGGGCGACCACTCGGTCAATTGATACTCGGCAAAACCGCCAATGTGATTCGTGTTCAACACGCTGCGCACCATAACGCGCCGAATCCATCGCCTTGCCAATTCAAACGGCGAGTGCTCTCCGGCAGTTGTGGGAACGGGCTCTTCGAGAACGGTGGCTGCCGTCGTATCCTTCTTTGATGTATCGGGCCGAACAAGGCCCGGGTCGCCGTACATCTGACCGAAAGCAACACTCGAAAGCACAAGGGAGATTATCGCAGCCAGCCACATGGGTTTCTACCACATTCCTTTCATCAGGCCGCCGTCAATTTGCAGAATCTGACCTGTGATATACGACGCTCGTTCGGAAAGCAAAAACGCTGCCGCTGCTGCAAATTCGTCCACATGGCCCAATCTGCGTGCTGGGATCTCTTCTTCAGATTTGCGCCGAATATCTTCGACGGAAGTCCCCGTTCTTGCCGCAAAGGCTTCGTCAAGCTCCTGCGTTCGTGCTGTCAAAATTCGTCCCGGCGCGATGACATTGACGCGAATGTTTTTGGAAGCCACTTCGTTCGATAGTGTCTTGCAGAAGCCGACAATCGCAGGCCGCAGAGCATTCGAGAGCGTCAAATTCGGAATCGGCTGCTTCACAGTCGAAGAAGTCAGCGCCAAAATCGCGCCGCCTCCGCGCTTCATCATGTGCCGAACACATAGGCCACACAGTCGCACCACGCTAAGGAGAATCGTTTCAAATCCGCGCTGCCACTGCGCGTCTGTGAGCTCCAGACTGGCGCCCGCCGGTGGCCCGCCGCAATTGGTGAAGAGCAAATCCACGCCGCCGAATTCCTCGACGGTCGCCGCGACAAGACTCTCAAGCTGTTCGCGATTTCCCAGATCCGCTGCGAATGTCACAAAGGAGTTGAAACCATATCGCTTCAGTTCGCTCGCTGCCTGCTCGAGATTCTGCACATTCGAGCTGGAGAGCATGACGCGCGCTCCTTCGCGCAAAAGCTCTCTGGCAACGGCAAAACCCAAACCGCGCGAAGCGGCGGTTACAAGAGCGACTTTATTCTCAATACCGAGATGCAAAAAACCTTCGCGCCGTCCCCTTCGTCAAAACACTGCTTTCGTCATAATGCGAACATCCTGCGTCGTGACTTTGCAGGAATCAATTTGAATCAGCCCCTGAAATCCTTCTCCGTTCCACCCATTGAAATACCAGCCGCTGTCTTCTTCCGCGAAAATGCTGTAGCGACCCACAGGAAGCGACAAGAAATATTGACCGGCCGTGTCCGTGAGTGTTTCAGCGATTTGCGCCGTCAAAATCGTGTCATGCCATGCCACGGTGCTTCCGGTTTCAAGCGCGTTCAACGGCTCATGGACACGGACACGGCGCCCCGCTGCGGGCATGATTTTTCCGCGCGGAGGGCCGTTCACCATCGGCATGAAATTCCCTTCCCAAATCTCCACTTTTCCAGCGACTCCTTGCTCAACCGCAAACGACTTCGCGGTGGCTGGAGGCTCGCGTCGCCCCATGCCGCAGAGTGCCAGAGCAAGCACGGCATAGGTGAGGAAAAAGACAATGAGTCGAGTCATACTATTTCGGCTTGGAAAGCGACTCGGCCGGTGCCTGTTTCATCATCTCCTGCATCATGCGCTGCATGTCAAGTTCCATGGCCGGCTCGCCCTTAATTTGAGACACCGCTCCCGTGGCTCCATGACCAATTAACTCGATTTCGCCACTGCTTGTTCGAGCCTTCACAACCCCAAAGAGCACGACCTCTTGATTGAGGTAGATTTCTGTGACATCATCCTGGGTTGTTGTCGTTCGCAGGTGCTTGCAAAGGAAAGTGCCGGCCGGAACGGTTACCGATTCGTCCCCTATGACCGCGGCGACCGGAGGTTCTGATTTCTCTTTCACACTATCGAAATCAACCTTGATAACCATCGGCGGTTGGTCGCCAAATTGCATGATGATTTTTCGGACCGACTGCTCCTGCGAGGGATCCCCGACGACCAGCGATTTCATGAGCATCCGCATCGTCTCTTTGTCCTCGTCGGATGGCATCGTAGATTCCATTTCGAGCCAAAGGCCCTCTTGGTCTCCGACCTTTTCGGTTCCTACACACGACATTTTCATTTGAAGCGTCGTGGGCTTCTCTTGAGCTTCGGCCATTTGAATGCGATAGGTCGCCCAGGCTCCCGGCTTGACTGTGGCCGTGCTGCCATAGCGTCGAAACAAATCTCCCCATTGGTCGCGCGATTTCTCGGCGGCCAGAAGGGGCATGGCAACCCAAATGGCAAATCCAAGCAGTAGTAGCTTGCGCATCATGTTCCTCCCAATTATTTTGGTTTGCGAGGTTTTCATCGAAGGTCGCGAATACGAAGTTGCACCGTCCTTCGATTCATGTATTCCGTTTCTTCAATGGCATACACCATCTGCAGCGTGCGCATGCCACGATCCACACAGTAGATATCATCTCCTAAGTTGAAGCCGATGGCATCAAACACCTCACGGTGCTGTTGCACCCGAAACTTCAAATGATTCGAGCCAACGACGCGCGGCGGGTCAACCACCTCCAGATTGCGCGACAGGAAATTCGGGCGATAATTGCCGGGGCCGAAGGGAGCGAATCTTTCCAAGGAGGCGACGACTTCCGCCGTGATTTGGTCGAGGCCGATTTCCGCGTCAATTTTGAGTTTGGGATGCAGGTCAATATCAGGGATGGTTTTGCGCGCGATTTCATCAAAACGCTGACGAAATTCAGGGATACGCGACGCTTCAATGGTCAATCCCGCGGCGTATTTGTGCCCGCCGAATTGCAGCAGGCAGTCTCCACAGGATTTCAAGGCATTGAAAATATCGAAACCTTCAATCGAACGCGCGGAGCCTTTGCCGATGTTCTCCTCAATACTGATCATCACGGTCGGGCGGTAGTAGCGATCAATAAGCCGTGACGCCACGATGCCGATCACGCCCGAATGCCAGTTGTCGCGCGCCAAAACGATGGAGCGCGTGGTTTGAGGATCAAAGCTGCCCTCGATTTCAGCAATCGCTTCTCGAAGTGTGGTGTTATCAATCTCCTTGCGCCGCCGGTTTTCTTGCTCGAGAACTTCGGCAATTTTGCGTGCTTCGGCTTTCTCGCGCGTCACCAAAAGTCGGACTGCTCGCAGCGCGTTCCCCAGACGCCCCACCGCATTGATGCGAGGCGCCAACCCAAAAACAATGTGGCCAACCTCAATTCGGTCCGGCTTCAATCCCGCAATCTCGACCAGAGACTCGATACCCACTTCCGGGTGAAAATTGATTTTGTCGAGCCCCTCCTTGACAAAAACACGATTTTCTTCAACAAGAGGAACAATATCGGCGGCCGTGCCCAGGGCAACCAAATCAATGTACTTTTCGAGATAATCTTCCCCGATCTTCATCGCGGCGAGGATCCCTTGGGCAATTTTGTAGGCGACACCGACTCCAGCCAAATCCTTGAAAGGATAAGGGCAATCGGGACGCTTTGGATCCAGCACCGCCAGCGCCTCGGGCAGCCGCTCCGCCGGCTCGTGATGATCCGAGATGATCAAATCGAGATCAAGGGCTTTGGCAAGGCGGGCTTCCGCCGGAGAGGTGATGCCGCAATCCACCGAGATAACCAGCCCTTTGCCTCGGGAAGCCGCCTCGCGGATCCCCTGTTCAGACAAACCATAGCCTTCCACTTGCCGGTCGGGGATATAGGCGTGAACCGCCCCGCCGAGGTCGCGGAAAAAAAGATAAAGCATCGAAACGGCCGTGATCCCGTCCACATCGTAGTCCCCATAGAGCGTGATCGGCTCTTTCTCTTGCAGCGCCCGAAGAATCCGTTCCACCGCCCGATCCATATCTTTCATCCGAAAAGGATCATGCAAGAGCGCCGTCGTGGGGTTGAAAAAATCGGTGATTGACTGCGCCGTCTTCAATCCGCGATTGTGCAGAACGCGGGCAATTAAAGGAGGGATCTCGGCTTCGCGCCCCAAATTTTCAATCCGCTCACGAGGAACCTCTTCATAGAGTTCCCACTTCTGTTCCATGATGTTTTGAATCTATCCTTGCCAAAATTGGTAATCATTTCCTACAATTTGACCGTGATACGCGCATCCACCGCCATGCAACGCTCCCGCTCGGGGAATGCCACGAACGGATTGATGTCCATCTCGCGGATGACCGGGAATTCCGTGATGAGTTGCGACAATCTCCCCAGCAGCTCGACAATCGTTTCCATGTGAATCGGAGGTTCACCTCGCACTCCCTGCAAAATGGGAAAGCCGCGCAAGCTCCGCAGAACCTCCGCAGCCGCCGCATCGGTCAGCGGCACCATGTGAAAGGTAATATCCTTGAGAATCTCCACATAAATGCCCCCCAACCCGACCATAATCAGCGGCCCGAAAAGAGGATCGAATGTCGAGCCCATGACCATCTCGCGCCCACCTTCGATCATCCGCTGAATAATGACTCCCCACTCAGTGACCTTCTCAGGTAAACGCTGAATGCGATCCTTGATTTTCGCATAGGCTGCCAGAAGCTCGCCCTCACTGCGTAGGTCGAGCAAGACCCCGCCGACATCGGATTTGTGAATAATTTGTGGGGAAGCTACTTTCATCGCGACGGGATAGCCGATCGTTTCGCCCGCTCGCCCCAAATCCTTCGGCTCCGTCACATAAACCATCGGCGCCCAAGGAAAACGATAGGCTTCGAGCACGGTGCGGACTTCCGTACAGGTTAGCCGCTCGCGCCCCTCTTGCATCGCCTTATCGAAAACACGCGCGACCTGCATCTTGTCAACATCGTCGAAATGACGCACAACTCCTTCAGGCCGTTTCCGGATGTCGCGGTACCGATTCATAGCAGCCAAGGCACGGGCGGCAGCTTCCGGAAAAATGTAAACCGGTAGGTTCGCCTCACGCAAAATGCGAATTCCCGAAAGCTCATCGTCCCTCCCCATGAAACAGCAGAGTACCGGTTTGCAGAGCTCGCGCTGCTTTGCCGCGACCTCCACGACCGCCCGCGCCACGAGCCGTGCGTCAATCGTTATCGGCTGCACAAACAGAATGATGACCGCATCAACCCCTTCGTCTTCAAGCATGGCGTCCAGAACTTGACGATAGCTTTCGTGGTCGGCACTGGCAATCATATCGAGAGGGTTGGTGATGCTGGCTTCCTCGGCCAGAAGCTCTCGAAGAGACGCCACGGTTTTGTCGCTGAAAGTGGCGACCTGCAAACCCAATCTTGCTACGGCGTCCGTCGCCAAAATCGCCGGGCCACCGCCATTCGAGATTATCGCGACGCGATTCCCGCGCGGAATGGGCTGATGAGCAAAAGCTTGAGCATAATCGAAAAGCTCCTCGACCGTATCCACGCGCAAGACACCCGCCGCATCGAAGAGAGCATCGGCAGCGACATCCATTCCGGCTAGACTCGCCGTATGACTTGTCGCGGCTCGAGCACCCGCTGCAGAACGACCGGATTTCACGGCAATAATCGGCTTCTTCTTGACGATTTCCCGCGCCAGCCGTGAGAACTTGTACGGGTCGCCGAAGCTTTCGAGATAGAGCAAGACAAGCTGAGTGCGGTCATCGTCGCGCCAATATTCGAGCACATCATCTACCGAAACATCCGTCTTATTTCCGAGAGAGACAAAAGACGCAAGTCCGAGATTCATATCGCGCGAGCGTTCGAGAATCGCCACGCCGAGCGCGCCGGATTGCGACAAGAATCCAATCGGGCCTTCGAGAGGCAGCGTCCCCGCAAAAGTGGCATCCATGCGCACCGACGGTGCCGTATTGATAACGCCCATGCAATTTGGGCCAATCATGCGCATGCCGTATTGACGAATCAGGCGGAAGACATGGTCTTCGAGCTCTTTGCCTTTCGGGCCCGTTTCGGAAAATCCTGCTGTAATAAGGATGATGGCTTTGACTTCCTTGCGCCCGCAATCGTCTATCGCCTGTGGCACAAGTTGTTTCGGCACGCAAATGACCGCAAGTTCCACCTCATCGGGAATTTCGAGAACGCTGCGGTAGCATTTCATCGAATGAATCACGCGAGCGCTCGGATTCACCGGAAAAACCATCCCGTTGAATTCGTATTCGATGAGATTGTGCAGAATCTCGCGGCCAATCGTCATGCGCGAGCGCCCCGCGCCAATCACCGCAATGGATTTCGGCTCAAAAACCGATTTAATGCTGGCGCGCACGACTTCCTTGCGTGCAGGGTGAGCGATGTCCGTCTTGCTTGTCGTGGAGGTATTTTTGGCCATTCTGTTTTCTATTGAAGCAAGCTTCTCTGTTTCGCCGAGGCGGGTCACCCGACCATCTTCTTCGCCGAGGCTGGGTCTCCAGACCCGCCCGAAATCAGGATTCTCGCGCGGGGTGAGGGCACCCCGCGCGGCGATAGTTGTCGAGTCCGCCGATAAGCCGAATTCTGTCGTGGACGGTCATCCATCTGGGATGCGTGTCACCACGCACCTCGTGCGGCCTACCCGCCGCCACTTCTGCCTCGCGGGCCACGAGGACTGGCGGCTTACTTGGCCTTGCTCCGGGCGGGGTTTTCCCTGCCACGAGTGTTACCACTCGCGCGGTGCGCTCTTACCGCACCATTTCACCCTTACCTCTCCTCTCGCCGAGCGGGTTTGGAGACCATTTTCTCGCCGAGGCGGGTCTCCAGACCCGCCCGGAATCAGAGGGGCGGTGTCTTTTCTGTGGCACTTTCCGTCGCGTTGCCGCGCTCAGCCGTTAGCTGGCGCCCTGCCCTAGGGAGTTCGGACTTTCCTCGACGCGCCGCAGCACGCCGCGACCGTCTGGCGGACTC
>DYHQ01000123.1 GCA_020724065.1 Candidatus Puniceispirillum sp.
TACACAACTTCGGCCAAAAGTTCAAGCGACTATTTTTTAACGACAAACATTGAGATAGCTGTGGTCTGGAGATCCGCCACGGCGAGAACTCGTTCCGGACAGGTTGAGAACCTGTCTCGGCGAAAAGAAGAGGGGCGACTCAAAGGGGCCGCCCCTTTTTCATTCGTGAGATCGCAGATTTCTATTCGTGGCGCAGGGCTTCTATGGGATTCAACCTCGCTGCTTTCATGGCAGGCCAGATGCCGAAGATGAGTCCCACCGCCGAGCAAAAAATGACCGAAAGCGTGATGGACCAGACAGGAATTGGCGTTGGGAACTTCAGGAAATGATTGATGACGACCGCCGCCAGAAAACCCACAAGGATGCCGATGCCGCCCCCCACTTCCGAGAGCATGACCGCTTCAATGACGAACTGTCGCAAGATACTGACTCGCTTGCCTCCCAACGCTTTCCGCACACCAATCTCGCGCGTGCGCTCCGTAACCGAAACCAACATAATGTTCATGATTCCGATTCCTGCCACCAGCAAACTAATGGCACAGATTCCGAAGGCGGATACACTCACCCATCGTGAGATGTTGCTGAAGGATTGTTGGAGCGTTTCGGGAGTCCAGATGTAGAAGTTGTTTGGCTGACCGGGCTTGAGTCCGCGTTCGACTCGCACGACTTCCGTTACTTCTTCGATCGCCCGCTCAAAGACTTCGGCCGACCAGGCTTGCACGGTCAAATTCACGGAGCGTTTGCCATAGATACGAAAGAAAGTTGAGAGGGGGATGCAGCAGAAACGGTCTTGCGACTGCCCCAGGGCTTCTCCGCGTTTTTCAAAAGTCCCGATCACTTCGTAGCGATCCGAGCCAATGCGAATATACTCTCCGATGGGATCAATCGTGCCAAAAAGACTCTCGACCACATCATCGCCGATGACAATAACATGACGGCCGGACATCACATCTATATCTGCAAGAAAGCGGCCTCGGTCCACAAACAGCCCGTTGTTCAGCGCAAATTCCGGAGTTCCGCCCGCAAGTTGGATGGTTGGATCACTTTTCAGCCCACCTCGCCGAGCGGTCAGGCCACCCCATTCGGCCCACGCCTCGACGCCAACGGCCCTCACGGACGGACATCGTTCACGGATGGCATCGGCGAGTTCTGGTTCGAGCTTTGGCCGCCTTTCCCGCTCGCGATCGTGCGGTCCGAACATTATCAGCTCGTAACGCTGAACCTGAAACACATTGGCCGATAGCGCGTTCTTCATCTGGTCATCAATAATGGAGCGCACTCCGGCGATGACAGTCATGGAAGCGATGATGGTGGCCACACCGACGACGACTCCCAGAAGCGTCAGTGCCGCTCGCAATTTGTGAGCCCAGACGGCATCGAGTGCCATGCGCAATGATTCAAAAACCGCTGTCAGCATCGCTCACTCTCTTCCGATGCGGGCAAGACCTGCGGGATCTTTCCCTTCCACCACGGGAACACTTCGCCTAAGAGAAGGCAAGTCATTGCCGTCAGAGGCACTGCAACGATGACACCGAGAAAACCGAAAAGCGAACCCATCACCAGAATTCCAACCATCACGATGAATGGAGAGAGTTGAACATACCGATGCATGATGAGCGGAGTGATGAGGCTTCCTTCCAGGAGATGACTCGCGACCCAAATGATGATGACCCAGATGATTTTCGATGGTTCGGTGAAAATCGCCCAGGCAAGCGGCCCCAGTGCGGTCAAAATCGGCCCAAGATATGGAATCGCGCTGAACAAGGCGGCGAGAGCTCCAAAAACGAGAAAATAATCAATTCCCGCTATCCAAAAAGCGGCCGTCGTGAACGCTCCCAGAAAGAGCATCGCGGCCAATTGTCCAAGCATCCATCCTCGAATCAAACGGACAGCGCGTGAAGCAAGTTTGCTCATTTCTTCGGGACGGCGGCTGCGGAAGAGATAGCAAAAAGCTTGAAGGGCTTGACGACGCTCGATGGCAAGAAAGACACCCAAGACAAGCACCGTGACCGCATCCGTCACAAGAGCAATTCCTCCCGAGACGAGTTGGAGTAGCCTCGTCAGGGCATTTCCAGCGAACTTGATTGTTTCTTCCGCAAGCTTCTGCGGCTGTATCTGCGGTGCCCAATCCCCGAGGTCATCGAGCCAAACGACAAGATAGGAGCGCGCTCTTTCGAGAAAGTCCGGCAGCTTATTCACCAACCCCGCCACCTGATTGGCCAACGGGCTTATCAATAGATACCCAAGAGCGGCAAGAAGAACAGCCAAGGCAGCCAAAACTGCGAGTACTGCCAGCCAGCGTGGGAATCTCAGTTTTTCTTCAAAGGGCGTGGAAAGATAGGCCAGAAAGATCGCGGTCAGAAGGGCGAGGAAAACCAAGAAGATGATCTGCCGCAGATAATAAATTGCCGCCGCCGTGGCCAATGCAGCGATCACGGCCAGCGTTCGGAAGTAGAGTGTTCGCAGATCCAGCGGCGGTGTAGCCAAATGGTCCTCTCGTCTCTTTCCCGAATCCTACTCGTAACGTAATGCTTCTATGGGCCGCAATCTCGCCGCTTTCATCGCGGGATAGATGCCAAAAAAAAGCCCAACAACAGCAGCGAAAATGACACCGAATCCTACGACCCAGGGCGGCATCGTTGTCGGCAGAAAACCGTTCACTCCCTTCGCGCCAAGAAAGGCAAAGCCCACGCCTAACACCCCTCCTATGGAGCATAGGACGGCCGATTCAATCAGGAATTGCCAGCCAATCATCCAGCGCTTGGCCCCCAGAGCCTTGCGAAGTCCAACTTCCTGCGTTCGCTCGGTCACCGAGACGAGCATGATATTCATAATGCCAATTCCCCCAACCACAAGGGAAATGACCGCAATGAGGAATCCGCCCAAATAGACCCCTCCCATGATTCGTAGGAAGGCATTCATGAGGGATGACTGTTGGTTGACGCCGAAATCATCCGGTTCGAGCGGCCCCAGATGCCGTGCTCTACGCAGGATGCCCCGCAGTTCATAGACAAGGTTCTCCACTTCCTGAGGTCCCGAGGCTTTGACAATGATGGACATCCAGTGATGGCGGCCAAACTCTTTCATGAAGGTACCAATCGGTACCATGACATAGTTGTCCATGGATTGGCCAAGGAGCTTGCCGATTCTCTCTTGCACGCCTACCACACGAAAAGGGATACTCCCAATCTTGATCCGTTGACCCAGAGGATTTTGCTGAGGAAAGAGCCTCTGCGCCACTTCATAGCCGAGAACGCAGACATGCCGATTGTGTTGAACATCTGCAGCGGTGATGAATCGGCCAATCTCGGGGCGGGCTGGATTGGTAAGGATGTAGTTTTCGTTGGTGCCCCCCACATCCACGCGACTCAGTTTTCGCTCGCGAAATCCCACGGTGCGTTGGGTCTCCGCCCACGGAGAGACGGCCACCGCGAGCTCGCTTTCCTCTTCGATTCGGCGCATGTGTTCCAAGGTGATGTCCGGGCGTTTCATCATTTCTCGCCAATTGTGGCTGAACCACTCAAACTTGTTCACATAGACGGTGTTGCTTCCCAAGAAGGCGAACTGTCCCGCGACAGATTTGTTGAGACCGAGAATGATGCAAGTCATCAGAATGACCGTCGTCACTCCAATGATGATGCCGAGGGTCGTCAAAACCGAGCGCACCTTATTGGCACGGAGCGCCCTGAACGCAATGCGTAACCCCTCAAGGATTTCTACGATAAATCGAAACATGCACGGAACCTACTGCTCAAAATGCGAAATCGCGACGACAAAGGACGGGCACTTAGGAAACATAATCATCTTTCTCGATAAGACCGTCCAAAAGGCGCACAATGCGTTTCGCCTTGCGGGCGATGTATTCCTCGTGAGTCACCAGGATAATCGTATTGCCTTGCCGGTGGATCTCATCGAGGACGGCCATAATCTCTTCGCCGGTAACGCTGTCGAGATTGCCGGTCGGTTCATCAGCGAGAATGAGCGACGGATTATTGATTAATGCGCGAGCGATGGCCACACGCTGGCGCTGTCCCCCCGAAAGCTCATTGGGACGGTGATGGGTGCGGTCGGCCAGTCCGACGGCCGCCAGCGCTTCCCGGGCCTTCTGACGACGAATTCCGATGGGTTTGCCCGCATAGACCAGTGGCAATTCGACATTGTGCAAAGCGTTGGCACGCGGGAGCAGATTGAAAGTCTGAAAGACGAAACCGATGCGGCGGTTGCGGATTTCCGCCAGACGGTTGTCCGAAAGCCGCGAGACATCCTCGCCCGCCAGCGTATAAGTTCCTTTCGTCGGAGTGTCCAGGCAGCCAATCAGATTCATGAGGGTGGATTTCCCGGAGCCTGAAGGCCCCATGATGGCGAGGTATTCATTCGGTCTCACCAGCATCGTGATTCCACGCAACGCGGGCACTTCAATCGTCCCCACCTTGTAGATTTTTTCGATGTCGCGCAACTCTATCAGGTGATTATTCTGCATCTCGTCTTCCAGCGCCTGGTTTCTTTTCTTCTTTGTGGGTGATCTTTGCCCCATGTCGAAGATCCTTCGCCAGAATTTTGAAAGGCCCGGTGACGACTTCTTCACCCCCTTCGAGACCGGAGAGGATTTCGATATGAGTATCCGAGGAAATTCCCGTTTTGACCGGAGTCCAAATCGCCGAATCACTGCGCATGATGAAGACTCCCTGAACAAGGTCTTCTTTTCGTGTTGCTTGCGCCGTATCCGCACTGGTGCCACTGCCAACTTCTTGAGCCCGTTGGCGGGAGGATTTGCGCTGAGGCTTCTCTTTGAGTTCCACCGGATTGCCCTCCTTGCGGTCGCGCAATGCGACGGACTGGATAGGCACCGCCAAAACACTGTCCCGCCGGTCAACCTGAATATCCACCGTGGCGGACATGCCGGGTCGAAGGGCTGCGATGCAATCGAGAATGGCGATTTCCACATCGAAGTTCGTCGCCTCTTCCTGCGTGCCCAAAGCCTGGACGACCGCCGACTGAGCGATTTCCGCTACGGTACCCGCGAAGAAAGTATCAGGAAACGCGTCAATCTCACAGCGCACCGTGTCCCCCAATTTGACGCCGACAATGTCATTCTCGTCCACCTCGGCCTTGATTTGCATTCGCGAGAGGTCGGCGACGATAAGAATCACATCTTCCTGGAATTGCGACCCGAGGGTCATTTCTCCTTCTTCCTTGTTCAAGCGGCTGACAATTCCGGACATCGGGGCCAGAAGAACTGTTTTGGAGAGGTCATCGCGCGCTTGTTTTTCACCCGCGATCGTTTGATCAATCTGCGCCGCCATGAATTCGGCTTGGGCTTTGGCCGCATCCAGCTCCGCCTCGGAGACCATTCCGCGTTTCACAAGTTCTTCGATGCGTTTCAAATCAGCGTTGGCTTTGTCAAGTTGAGCGCGCGCCGCTCGCAGACCGGATTGCGCTTGCTCGACGATCGCGGTATAGCGCTCCCGATCCAGTTCGACCAAAAACTGGCCCGCGGTCACCTCGTCGCCTTCCCGCACAGCCAATTTGGTGATGCGAGCCGGAATCTGAGACGATACCTTCACCTGAACCACGGGCTCCACCTTCCCCGAAGCCGAAACGGTCGCAAGCAAGGACTGACACGCCACTTTTTCGGTGGTCACGCGGAGCTTCTTATCGCCGCGACCGCGGCTGGTAATCACCACCACGGCTATTATGACGAGGAGAAGAAGAGCGAGGATCCAATAACGCTTCTTGATTTTCATCGGCTTTCCAGTTCGATAATTCTATTCTCTTTCTGCAAAGGTCTTTATGTTTTAGAGCGACTCAGGAAGACAGAAGTTGCAGTCACTATGTCAATCAGGGATTCAGAATCCTGACCGCCTATCCCAAGCCGGAGTTCCTCAATGGCCCGCCGGTGTGGGCACGTTTCTTGGTTGACTTCTTTGAGCAAACGCTTCCAGAATTGCCTTACAGCGTTCTTCCCAAGTGTAATGGGCTTCGACTTTTCGCCGTGCCGCTTCGGCCATTTTGCCCGAGCGTGATTCCTCGATGCCTCGGCGGATTGCTTTGACCATTTCAGTCAGGTTATCCGGCTCGAAAAGGATCGCATCCACGCCATCCTCAAGCACCTCCACGACCGTCGGGAAAGCCGGGCCGACAATCGTGCGCCGTGCCGCCATATATTCAAACAACTTCAACGGTGAACAGGTGGCGATCGTGGGAACCTTCCAAGTCCAAAGCATCAGGAGCACATCCGCCGCAAAAAGATAAACTGGAACGCGGGAATGCGAAACAAGACCCAGAAAAATAACATTCGTGACCCCGGCCGAATTTGCCGCCTCTTTGGAGCGAGCCATATCACTTTCGCTTCCCCCCAGAATCCAGAAGCAGCAATCCGGCAGGGCTTTGGCTGCACCAAGTAGCAGGTCCAGACCGCGATCCTGATAGAGAGAGCCTGCATAGAGAACAACCGGCCGGTTTTCATGCAGTTCAAGCTGCAAACGCGCCTCTTCAATGGTCAACATCGGCTCAAAAAGTGAGAGACTCACCGCATCATGCGCCACATGAACCTTTTCCGCAGGAACGCCGAGTTTCCGCCAGACCTGTGCCAGTGCTTTGGAGATAGGAACGAAAAGACGCAGGTTAGGCAGGTGTGAAGCGCGCACCGTCCGCGAGCGGAGTATCCGGTCAATGATTCCAAACTCTTCGTGAAGTCGGGTGGCATGAGCCTCAAAAATGACCGGCGGTCCTATCCGCGCCAAAGACAACACCTCCCAACTTCCTCGGCAATAAATCAGCTCGGGCTGCGCTCCTTTCATCGCTCGAATCGCGCCCGGCAACCCACCAAGCATCTTGAAACGGCCCAGAGCCATACGACTGGGGAAAAAGTGCACCGGGAAAGGAATCTCATCGCCGTACAGAGCCTTGATGCGCGAGAGTCGCGTCGGCAAGGACAAGTCGCTCCCACCTGCGCTATAGAGGTCGACATGATGCCCCAGTCGAGTGAAGGCGCGGCACATTTGCATGATTTGTACGCCATAGGCCGCTCCATGGGTCAGGTCATGAAGCGTGACATAACTGATTTGCATTTCGATAAGTCACTTGGCCAATTTCTTCTGTCATTAGGGGCAGTCCGCCAAAGTGTCGGTCTCTATGACGGAACCAATGCCAATATAAATATTTTGGGAGAAATAGGAAAGTCTATGGCATGGACTCGAGGCGGGCAGTCTGAGTCGTCGTAGCGCCGAGCTTGCTGGGC
>DYHQ01000124.1 GCA_020724065.1 Candidatus Puniceispirillum sp.
GGCGGAAGGTGCCGGGCGGATTTTACCGAGGGAGCTTGATGAATTGCTTCCTCGGGTGGCCGAGGCAATCCAGAACATCAAGCGCCAGTGGTCAGAAGGGACTCTGGCCTTTCTGGATTTGCCCCGCGATTTGAGCAGTCTTCGCGCAAGCCAGACCTTGGCGAATCGCTGTAGGAATTTTGAGAACTTTGTATTGGCCGGGATTGGCGGTTCGGCCCTCGGTCCATATGCTCTGTTTCGCGCGCTTTCGCATCCCTTTCACAACTTGCTCGACGCTCCTCAGCGCAGCGCACCGCGCTTTTTCGTTCTCGATAACATTGATCCGGATACGACTGCGGCTCTATTTGATATTGCTTCTCCACAGCACACGCTTTTCAACATTATTTCAAAGTCGGGGGCAACCGCAGAGACCGCGGCGGCTTCACTCGTGATCTTCGATGCTTTGAAGCGAACCGTCGGTGACAAATGGCGTGAACACATCGTTGTAACGACGGACCCTGAGAAGGGGGATTTGCGACAATTGGTGCGTGAAGAGAAGCTGGCCGCTCTGGACATCCCGCCAAATGTAGGGGGGCGCTTTTCCGTTCTCTCGGCTGTTGGCTTGTTTCCGGCACTTTGTTTGGGTCTGGATGCGGAAGGATTGCTCACAGGTGCGCAGGCGATGGCTGATTTGTGCTTCAAGGCAGAGCCTCATGAAAATCCGGCTGCGCTTCTGGCGGCGCTGCTCTATTTCTTTGATACTCAGCACGGGCGGCTGATACATGTCATGTTCAGCTACTCGGACAGGCTCTATTCTTTGGCCGATTGGTGGCGACAGCTTTGGGCGGAGTCCTTGGGCAAACGACATACAAAAGACGGCAAGGAGGTCTTTTCAGGTCCAACGCCGGTCAAAGCTCTTGGCACCACCGACCAGCATTCGCAGGTTCAACTCTATATTGAAGGACCTCAAGACAAGGTTTTTATCTTTCTGGAAGTGCTTCAGTTTGAAAAGGAGGTCGCACTCCCTCCGTCTTTCGGTCATCTTTCGAGCCTCGAATATCTGGGCGGCAAGACGATGAATGAACTCATAGCAGCGGAATGCTCCGCAACGCGCGAGGCATTGACGCAAGCCGGACGACCCAACATGAGTTTGAAATTCCCAAAAATTTCTGCTTATTTCTTAGGTGAAGCCTTCATGCTTTTCGAAATCGCCACCATCATCGCTGGCGAGCTATACGATGTCAATCCCCTCGACCAGCCCGGCGTGGAGCATGGCAAGATTTTGACCTACAAGCTAATGGGGCAGAAAGGGATACACGGAAGGGTAACAGAAATAGATTCATTGGCTAATCAGTCATCGCACCTGAAAGCAGTGCCCAGGTGTATCTGAGATGGTTCCGCAGTATGAGGGCGAGGTAACACTTGCAATACATTTTCGAGTGGGACCCGGCAAAGGCGAAGCAGAATATTCAGAAACATGGAGTGAGTTTTCAGCGTGCCGGAACAATCTTTCGTGATCCGCATGCGATTTCTATTTTCGACAGCGAACATAGTCTAGAGGAAGAGCGTTGGGTGACCATTGGCAGAGACATCAGCGAAATGTTGATCGTTGTATCACATACCTTTCATGAAATCGGTGAATCGTCATGCAGTATTCGCATTATCTCTGCACGCAAGGCAACAAAGAATGAGAGAAAACAATACGAAGAGTGGAACTCATGAAAAAGGAATATGATTTTTCTAAGGGCGAGCGTGGCAAATTCTATCGGCGCAATGCCAAGCTGAATTTCCCTATTTATCTCGAGCCAGAGATAGCCGACTTCCTACGCAATCTCGCAGGGAAAAGGAATACGGAGATCGAGACAATAGTGAATGATTGGCTCAGAAGAGATATAGAATCAGGGCGGGCCGCCAAATAGTGACCGCAGGCTCAAGCGTCTGGCGATGAAGTAAGGAGCGATACATCGAGACAACTTATGATTGAAAAGGTTGTAAGAAAAGCGAATCTGCAGGATTTCTTGGAAATCAAGGAGAATCTTGCGTACTGGCTGTCGAAGAGTCCGGAGGAGCGCGTCGCGGCGGTTGAGTATTTGAGAAGAGAGCATTATGGAAGTTTACCAAGACTTCAAAGAACTGCTCGCGTTATTCAACGCGCACAAAGTTGATTACGCTATCGTCGGTGCTTATGCACTTGCGTATCATGGTGCGCCTCGGCATACTGGGGACATGGATATTTTCGTGCGAGCCGATTCTGAGAACGCTGAGCGCATTCTCCGCGCACTTCGTGAATTCGGTTTCGGCTCCCTCGAGCTGAAACCCGACGACTTTTCAGCGCCCGGCAAGGTCGTTCAACTCGGTGTTGCACCTGTCCGTATGGATATTGTGACATCACTCACCGGAGTTTCATGGGATGAAATCGCCGCAGGTCGGGTTGTAGGCTCCTATGGCGATGTTGAGGTGCAGTTTATTGGAAAAAGGCAATTCATCCTCAATAAACGGGCGCTCGGAAGAAAGAAGGATCTTGCGGATTTGGAGGCCTTAGGCGAAGAGTGACTGTAAGACATAGTGACGGTCATGAGGCTCAATAAAGGAATGAAACATCTACAAATAGGCATCACTACGATGAGAATTCCAATTGTTTTCTTGCTCCTCCTCTTGTTCGCGGCTTTTGCTGCGGGAGCCGAGCTTTTCCCCAATGCCGAGTTAGGCGTGCGGCCGGGAGCTTACAGTGCACGGAGTTTGGCTTTAGGTCGAACCATGCTCACGATGGAATCGGGAGCGCCGGCTCTGCTTGGAAATCCGGCTCTTCTGGCCGTTCCCGGCGACCGGCTTCGGTTCGATGTAACCGCCGATGTCACTCGCATCAAGGAAACCCGTGCTTATCCCATCCATGACGCCTTCGACGGCATTCTGGCCTATAACAACTACACGATGAACGACCATCTCTTTTCCAAGTTGGATGGCGGAATTGTTTACAACATGCCTTATGGCAGATTGCCGGTGTTAGCGCTCGGAGTCGGAACCTATTCAGTTTATCGATTTGATTATCGCTACCGTGAGGAAGTGCGCTATCGGAACGCTGTGGGGGGCATCTTGGATTTGCCTCTGGCGAACAACCGTCTGGACATCAACGGCGACCTGCGCTCGTTCTCGTGTGGATTGGCGATTCGGGAAAGGCTTCCGCTCAGTTTGGGTCTTGGTTTCAGCGTGCTCACGGGTGATTGGACTTACGAGGAAGGAACCTATTGGGTGGTCGAAGATTCCACGAATATCGTCACTCGCACGGAGTATTCTCTCGACGGCGTCCCATCGGAAATGACGGTTGGCCTTGCCTACGACCTTTCCGAGCGTGTCTCCCTCGGCGCGCGTTCTCTCTTCCCGACCAGCCGCTTCGATTATGATGCTCATACGCAAAAAGAGCAAAAAGGGGACACCTCCTATTCCGACACGACGCTCTCCGTTCGCTATCCTTCACGCTTTGGGCTTGGCGTTCAGTTCCGTCCCCGCAACGAATTTATGCCACGCCTGGTGCTCGAAGGAGAATACATCACCTATTCCGATGTCCAAGAGGTTTGGGATGATGTCATCGAAATCCGCGCCGGCGTGGAGCAGCAAGTCGTGCGAGGCGTCCCTGTCCGAGCGGGCTTTTTCTATGCGAAAGCCCCTGACAGCAACGAGCGCGCGCTGGCTGTCTTTTCAACGGGTATCGGCTTCCAGTACAAGAAAGCCCTCGCTGATTTCGGCATGGAAGTCGGCAAGATCAACTACACCTATCCTGACCTCTTTCCGAACACGCGTTTCGGCGGCGCGCGAATTGATGTGGACCGTGTGGAAACCGGTCTTTGGCGCGGAGTGGTTTCGGTGCGTTATGAATTGTAAGCATGTCATTGCGGGTCTGGAGACCCACAACGGCGGACTATATTCAGGGATTGCGATTCTATGAAAATTCGTCTTTTCTTGACTGTATTTCTGTTCAGCCTTGCGATGGCCGATTTTTCTCTGGCGGCGCAGCCGCAGCGGATTCTGGTTTTGCATACGAACGACATGCACGGCGGCATTGATGCGAGTGTGGCGAGCTTCATGAATCCGGAATTCCCGCCTGCACTCGGAGGCGCAGCTTCCGCTGCAAGAATCGTTCACACCTTACGCGAAAAGGCTGCCAAAGAGGGAATGGGATTCCTGCTTGTTGATTGTGGAGACATCTGGCAAGGCACAATGATCGGCACCAAGACGGTGGGGCGAGCCGTCATGGATTATATGAATTCCATCGGCTATGATGCCATGGTCATCGGCAATCATGAATTTGATCTGGGTCGCAAGATGCTCGAAGACAGTTGCCTATCGCGTGCGAAGTTCCCCGTGCTTTCGTGCAATATCTATGATTCAACGGCGACAGGTGTGCGTCTTTATGTTCGTCCTTACATCATCAAAGAGATCGGTGGACTCAGAATTGCGATTATTGGGGTGACCACAACGGGAACACCACGGATGAGCTTCGTCGAAAATATTCGCCGGCTGTACTTCGCACCGGAGGTTTCACAAGTTCAAGCATACATTGATACGGTTCGGGCGTTGGGCGCGGATTTGGTCTTTGTGGCGTCACATCTTGGCCTGCCTTATGATCGCCTGGAGGCGTGGCGTGAGTTGGAAGCGCACCACAAGACATCGCCCAACGCGCGCAACGCTATGGAGCTGGCACGCGCTATTCATGGAGCGGACGCGATTTTCTGCGGCGACATCCATGTCGGCTATCAAGAACCTTGGGTGGATCCCGTGACCCATATTCCCTGCTTTCAAGGCTACGCTCGCGGAACCAGTATTGCCGTCATCGAATTCGAGATTGATCCTGAAACGAAGACGCTCAGCCGATGGAAACCCTATGCGGACCAGGGTGTGCTTCTTACTCTCTTCGCTGACCAATTCCCGCGAGACAGGGAGATCGCCGATGCGATTGATCCGGAAGTAGCGCGTGTCGAAAAAGGATTCGACGAGCCCATCGGCGAAACCTTGGTGAATCTCTATCGTATCGGAGAAGGGGAATCCTTGATGGGGAATTTAGTGTGTGATGCGATGCGGTGGAAATTGCAGGGAGATGTCGCTTTCACAAATCGGGGCGGGATTCGCGCTGACATTGCTCCCGGTTCTATCACCCCGCGGGATGTGTTTTCGGTTCTGCCTTTCGACAATCACCTCGTGTCTGTGCAGCTTAGCGGGGCATTCCTGAAGGAGCTTTTCGAGGACAAGCTGGTTTATGGGGGTAGCGGTTTGTTTGTCTCGGGAATGCAGGTTGTGGTGGATCGAAAACGCCCTGCAGGCGACCGTATTACCGTTTTCAAAATCGGCGGCGAAGACATGAAATCGGAGAAGCTTTATCGTGTGGTCACGATTGACTATCTGCTCGAAGGCAACTCGGGGATGACAAAATTGGCTCCTTACTACTCTCAGTCTGGAGCCGAGACCGGCATTCTCATGCGGGATGCCGTGACCGAATATATTCGGGCCAATACGCCGTTGAACCCGCGACTGGACGGGCGCTGGAAATATGTCAACTGACCCCTCCGAATCGCAGCTCACGGCCAGATTTCGATGATGGTACGCCCATCGGTCAGAATATCAATCGTCCCGGTTTCATCGGTTCTGAGAATACGAACGCCTCGCTCCTGCAGAAGCTCCAGGGTTTCCTCGTGAGGATGGCCGTAGGGATTGCCAGCTCCACAGGAGATGATGGCATAGCGAGGCGATACGGCATCGAGCCATTCGGCGGTCGTGCCGTCACTCGAACCGTGATGATTGACTTTCAACACCGCGCTCTGCATCGCACTGCCGAAACGCTCGGTCATTTTCGCATTGGTCGGTGTTTCCGAATCGCCCGTTAAGAGAAAATCCAGTTCGCCTATCGTGAACTTCAAGACAATCGAGCGATTGTTATCATTGTCATGAGTCATTCCCTCGGGGTAATCCACATTCAGGACCGTCACAAGTACCGATGTGTCCCCGATGTCCCAGCCTTCGCCCACGACAAGTCCACTGGGCTCGGACGGTGAATGATAAACGCCATAGGTAATGGTTGAACTCTGGATGTCTTGGAGCCCGCCGTAGTGGTCGCTGTGATGATGCGTTTCGACAAGATGATCCAGATAGAAAATTCCGCGGCCTTGAAGATAGTTCAATGCCAGCGGAACGCCATCACCATCCCAAGGACCATCACCGAAAGAGGGCTCATGGGTTCCGTAGCCGCCATCAATCAGTATCCGGCACCCGTCCGGCGTTTCAATGAGATGGCTGTCGCCCTGCCGCACATCAATCGTGGTCATGCGAAAGAGCGGCGTCGAGGTGACTTGAAAGGTTTGAAAGCTGTCCGTCGGACTCTCGAAGACAACTTCGTTGGCGGGCGAGATTGTGGCAAACCGGTACCAATAGGTGCGGTTGGAGAGCAGAGCTTTTAGAGGCACCGTCAAGATTGTTGCCGCCGAACCTAATGCGACGGCCTCTTGTTCCAGATAATAGAGGGATTCGCTGTAGTAAATCTTGCCTGTGGCGGGAGAGGAATTCGTCCAAACAATCGTCATGCTCCCGTCCGATTCGCGCGTTTCTCGGGCGTCCATGTTCACAACAGTGAAACGAACCCGCTGGCTGGCGGCAAGTCCTTCCACATCCGTGACTTTGATTTCGAGGGACTCGTCGCCTTCAAAACCGGCTGTGAAGGTCACTCGAAGAACATGACCATTCAGCGAGGCGTGCAGGTTTGAGGTCCCAAAGACCGTCCATCGCAGAAGCGAATCGGGCGTTTCGTCCTCGGCATAGGGATCGAGCGACAGGTCAGGAAACACGCCATCGGCTGAACGAGCCACTTGATTGGAAATGTAAAAAAGGCGGGGGGCTTCGTTCTCACTTTCCATCAATTGGCGAGCGCAACTGGCAAGCAAGAATAGAAAGATAACCAGCAAAAGAATCAAAATCTGTTTCATCAACATATTCATTCCGTTGTCAACCATTACTTAGGAGGTCTCCATGCCTTTGATTTGGATCGCCTATCTTGCGATGTCCCTCTTGGCTCTGGGCGCTTTGCCCGCTCAAGGGGATGACATCATTATCACCGAGTTCATGGTCAATCCGGCGGCCGTTCAGGATAGCGTGGGGGAGTGGTTTGAGGTCTATAATAACACTCCGTCCCAGATTAACCTGAATGGCTGGACCATCCAAGATTTACAGGGCTCGGATCTTATCGAGGGAGATGTCTACCTCGATCC
>DYHQ01000125.1 GCA_020724065.1 Candidatus Puniceispirillum sp.
CGTCTCCCAATTTCCCGAAGGATAATCACGGTTCAATTCAATCTTCACATTGCCCAAAACGCCCCCCGACATCCAGGTAATATCCTCGGTATCATCAATTAGCCAAGTCTCACCTCCGTTGGGAGATGTGACCGTGATGATGGCTTGATCAGTGATTGTGAAATTACTGTTGGATGTATCGCCTATCGTTGGGTATGTGTCGCTGATGATCCGGATGCGAGCGGCCGTCGTAGTCGGCAGAACAACCTGCCACGGATGAACCCCATCGTTCTGAGTATTCGTGACGATGTTCTGCCACGGCCCTCCTGGATAGCTGTAGTTGATCGAGATGGAAACGGTGCCGGGAACATTGAGGCTTTCCCAGGTGATGTTCTCCGTGTCGCTCACATACCAGGTCTCGCCACCGTCTGGTGCTGTGAGGTGCACATAGCGAGCGAGAATGCTGAAGTTGGCATTCGATGAATCTCTGACTGATGGACTGCTGACGCTGACAATGCGGATGCGAGCGGTACTTGTGGTCGGTTCGGTCACCGTCCACTGCTGGTTGCCATCATTGGGAGTACTCGTGAAGAGAGGCTCCCATGCCCCTCCCGGGTAACTGCGATTTATGGTAATATCCACATTGCCTGTCACACCTCCCGATGTCCAGTAGAGCCAATGAGACTCACTGACATACCAGGATTCTCCGCCATTGGGTGAAGTCACCGTCAGGAATGGATTCGCAATGGCGAAGTTGGCATCAGAAGTGTCGCCTTGGGTGGGCTGAGAGTCACTGATAATCCGAATGCGAGCATTGGAAGTCGTTGACCCAGCTACCGTCCAAGCTTGAATCCCATCATTGGCCGTGCCCGCATAAAGAGTCTCCCATCCACCGGCCGGATAGTTCCTGTTCAGGCTAATCGTCACCGTACCAGATACTCCGCTGTTCCAGGTGATGTCCTTCGATTCGCCGACATACCAGGTTTCGCCTCCATTCGGAGCATAGACAGCCACGAGTTTTTCGACTTTGATTGTCAGCGTGTAGGTTTGAACATCATTCGTGGAGCCCGACGCCACACGGGCGTAGAAAGTTCCGGACGAAGGAAGGACATAGTTCGTGATGGTTTCGGCTTGCCCAGCGGGATGCGAAGTGGACGATGTCAATAAAGTTGTTCCGTTGGTGCCATAGAGGTATAAATCGAGATTGTTGATTGTAAGAGAGTTGATTTCGGTTCCGGTGTCGCAGTTTCCTGTCTGAGGGCCAGACTGGTAAGTCCATCCCGTCGGCGTCAGGGTGATGGCAACCATACGGTTGGAGACAACCGTGAACTTATAATAGTCCGACTCGCTGTTGTCGTCCATACACACTTCATCAACCAAATAGGTGCCTTCGATCGAACCGAGATTGGTCGCCACCGTGTAGGTCTCGTTATCTTCATTGGTGTCGCCATAGTGGCGCTGCCCACCCCGCTGGTCGTCATGTTGAGGCCCGTCGAAAGTGGTACTCAGATAGGGTTCCATGAGTTTTGTCCCATTGGCGGGGCAAACATGCGCCAATCCAATGCCATGACCGTGCTCATGCATGACCACATTGCGGAAGAAGCGGTAGTCATTTGATGGGCTGCCCCAGTACTCGGAAGCATCGAGAACCATATCCGCGCCATTGGGATAGTAGTTATAGGCAAGAATCCCCGAACCGCCGTCAATGTTATGGGAGGAGATGCGCACATCCCCACGAACACCTATGACACCGGGCGAGCCAAACAGCGACGCTCCATCATCATTCTCGTGTTCGTAGGTAATGCCGGTCAATTCGGACCATCGCGCAAAACACTGCTCAAACTTGGACTGCCAGAGTGCTGTGCTGCCAAATTGAGAATCCAGAGTCGCCCAAAGAATATTGGCCGAACCGGGCTCCCCTCCACCACCAGGTACCCAAACACCGTCAGCAACATAACTATAGGTCAGGATAATTGGGTCGCCTTGGCTACCGGTGCCTCCATGAGCCGTTGAACTCCATCGCGTGCCGAGTTGATAGTCGAGATGCCCTCCCCAAACAAGCTCTTCCAGCCTTCGGACAACTTCAATCGGCGTGCCGGGAGCCACGCAGAAAGCCAAAGGAGGGCGCTCTTCCGGTGGCACAGACAGAAGCCTCAGCGCCATCTGCCGATAAAAGGGACTCAGACCACTGAGGTCGACTTCGCACCAATCGGTGCATGAGACACCAAATTGGCATAAAACATCTTCCATGCCAGAGCTACTCTGCCAAGCTGAAGGCGTCGAGCGACCCTGCCCCAGCCAAAGTCCCATTGTGGCTATCATGACCAAAACAAAAAAGCATTTCCAATTCATAGTGACCCACCTCAGTCTTTGAGATATTCAAAAATTCGCCATGCAAACACAAACTTGCGCATTTTCACATTCCTATCACTCGATACAGATGACCCGTCGCCTCTGCAAAATCATGGATTCTGATACCCTCGAGCATCTGACATGGTATCTATTTCATTGTTTTTGTTGAAACTGTCCAGTTAGAAATACTAACTTGAAATATACGAAAATCTTGCCACCGAATCAAGGTTTTTGTTCAGGAGCCTGAAGATTTCCTCGCAATCCCAGGGACACAACGGCTGCGCCGACCAAGTTGCCTGTCTTTATTCGGAGGAGGGTTTCGTTTGTTTCGGTGAGCGAAAAGAGCTCGACATCAGGACGGAGAGAAATGCGGACGGCAAGATCGAGCAGTTCCCGAACATCGGCGCGTGTGGAATTTGCGGTCGAAACAAGCTTGCGCTCGCCATAAATCAATTGGTAATCCATCGCGGGAATGGCGCTCATGTGGATACCGGCACAAGAGACAGTGCCGCCTTTTCGCAATGCTTTCAGCGCGGTGATAACTGTCTCGCCTGCCGGAGCGAAATTGACGACGCTGTCCAATTTTGCTGGAAGCTCATCTTCAGCGCTTCCGGCCCAAACCGCGCCGAGCCTGCGGGCATGCTCCTGATGGCGAGGATTTCGAGAAATGACGAAGACCTCGGCTCCCAAAGCGCGCGCAACTTGGAGCGTAATATGCGCCGAGGCTCCAAAACCAATCAAGCCGACTTTACCTCCTTCGGGAACCTTCGCCAATTTCAAAGCGCGATAGCCGATGACTCCCGCACATAGCAGCGGAGCGGCGTAGATGTCATCAAAACCTTCGGGCAAACGATGCGCGAAATCACTGCGAACAACCGTGTACTCGGCAAAACCCCCGTCAAGATGTTGCCCCGTAAATGTGGCACCTTCACATAGATTCTCTTTTTCACTTCGACAATAAGAGCACTGTCCGCAAGTCCCGCCAAGCCACGGCACGCCCACGCGCTCCCCAAGTTTCCACTCGGCGACGCCTTCGCCAAGTTTGTCAATCACGCCAACGATTTGGTGGCCGGGCGTAATCGGGAGTTTCGGCGTGGCGATTTCGCCCTCGACGAGATGCAAATCCGTCCGGCATACTCCGCAGGCATGAATCCTAATCCGAACTTGCCTCACCGCCGGTTCGGGAATCGGGATTTCCTCGAGCACGAGTGGACGCTGCTCGATAGGTTTGGGCGTCTTCAACCGCTGAGCCAACATGGTCACTCCGCCAGACGCTCGCGCATGATTTGCGGAAGCTGCATCGTGTTCACGCGGATTTGCTCGAGCGAATCTCGGTCTCGAAGCGTCACGGTTTGGTCTTCTAATGTCTGATAATCCACAGTGATTCCCCATGGTGTACCGATTTCGTCCATGCGGCGATAGCGTCGCCCAATAGAACCTTGGTGGTCAACGAACACCGAGCAAACGGGTCGCAGGTCTTGCGCTATGCGGTCGGCCACTTCGGGAAGATTGTCTCGTTTGACCAACGAAAAGACTCCCACCTTCACCGGCGCAATCTTCGGATTCAAGCGCAGCACCGTTCGCAGTTCCCCTTCTTGAGTATCCTCTGCATAGGCATCGAGAAGAACGACCAACAAGGTTCGATTAAGTCCCGCCGAGGTCTCGATGATATAGGGCACGAATCGCTCGCGCGTCTCTTCGACGAAATAGGTGAGGTCTTTGCCGGAGTATTCCGCATGGCGTCGCAGGTCGAAATCGGTGCGGTTATGAATTCCTTCAAGCTCCTGCCAGCCGAACGGAAATTCGTATTCGATGTCGTAGGCAGCCTTGGCGTAATGTGCCAGCTCTTTCGGCGTGTGCTGATGCAGCCGCAGTTTCTCTTTTCGGATACCCAATTTCATATAGAACTCAAAGCGCTCGTCTCGCCACTTCTCGAGCCACGGATCGCCGTCGTCCGGGTGCACGAGGAATTGCATTTCCATTTGTTCAAACTCGCGTGTGCGAAAAATAAAATTCCCCGGCGTGATTTCGTTGCGGAAGGCTTTTCCGATCTGAGCGATGCCGAAGGGAATCTTGAGGCGAGCGGTATTCATTATATTCAGATAATTGACATAGATACCTTGCGCGGTTTCGGGTCGGAGGTAAACAACGCTGGCTGCTTCTTCCACCGGCCCCATAAAAGTCTTGAACATCAAATTGAAAAGCCGCGGAGAAGTCAGCATGCCTCGCGTTCCGCAAGTAGGACAGACGGCATCACCCCAGCGAATCGCTCGCAGCGCCGCCACATCTCCTTCCGAGCCTTCGGGAATTTCGGCATCCGCAAGAGTGTCCAGTTTCTTCTTGGCCCGCCACTGCCCGATGAGGTCTTGGGCTTTGAAACGAGCCTTGCATTGGCGACAATCCACCAGCGGGTCCACGAAACCTTCCACATGTCCCGATGCTTCCCAAACGCGCGGGTGCATCAGAATCGCGGCGTCAATACCCACGATGTTGTCGTGAAGCTGGGTCATTTCGCGCCACCAGAAATTCTGCAAATTGTTCTTGAGTTCAATGCCGAGCGGGCCGTAGTCCCAGCAGGAGCCGAGCCCGCCATAAATCTCGGAGGACTGAAAGACAAATCCGCGCCGCTTGCAGAGCGACACGACCTTGTCCATAAGATTTTCTCTTGCCATAGAGACTTTCTGCGCCTTTTTGCCTATATTCACTCAAATATTTTTTTCACGATCCTTCTCTTCCCAATCCAACGCCGACAGCGATTTCAACCGCGCCCTCACGGGAAGATGGAAGCTCAAATATTTCCCAAGGAAACTTTGCAGCTCGCGGCACTCGCTGTCGGGGAGAGACAGCTTCAACGCCATAGCCATCGGATGGCTTGACATGAAGGCGAGAGCCGCAAAAGTTTCTGTAGACAGCGTGCCATTCGTCTCTGTTCTCTCTCGCGCGCACTCAGGCCCGAAGAAAGCGCCGCTCTCGAATCGAAATCCAACGCGCCCCACGAAAGGCGGCTGAAGCTCTTTGCCACATTGGGAACAGCGATTCAGTGACAGGGCAAAGCCGAGCGCTGCAAAGAGCCCAAGCTCAAATTTCCACAGGAGCGGCAGCGGATTAGCCGGCGCAGCATCCAGTGCTTTCAAGGACTCGTCGAGTATGTCATAGATGTCGGGATGTGGGTCTCCGTCTTTCAGCGTCAAATAGCATAACTCGGACAGCGCGGAGGCGACGGTCAAGTGAGGCAATTTGTTTCGCAATCCCGCATGAGAATCGAGAAGGCTTACCTCTTTGAGTAGTTGGATTTCGCGAGTCACCTTGTGATAATAGAGAAACGCACTGCGCGAGAAGGGTTCCAACGCCGCGCCGACTCGTCCTCTTTTTGAACGCGCCCCTTTGGCGATGATGCCGACTTTGCCCAGGTCACGAGTGAAAACCGTCACGATGCGCGAGGTTTCGCCGTGTCGGAGGCTGTGCAGAATAATCCCTTCTGCGCGAACAAGCTGCGACATTGCATTTCACCTTTGAAGGTGTTGCCAAATGCCGTCTGCGAGAACCACCCATTCGGCAGGCGACAGCTCTTCCGGCCGACGACTGAAATCCAAAGGCGCCTCTTGCCAGAATGGATGCACGCCGGCGAGGCTCGCCAAAGTCGTTCGCAACATCTTGCGGCGCCGATGAAAACACCAGCGAACAACTCGCTCGAGCATTTGCCAATTCTGCGGATAGACGGGCGGCCGCCGATACGGAAAAAACCGTAGCACCTCACCATCAACCTTGGGTTTTGGCCTGAAGCAAGTCGCGGGCACTCGAAACAGGGATTCGACTCTTGCCTCAATCTGGCAGAAGATGCTGAGAATACCATATGTTTTGTTGCCCTCAGCAGCAATCACACGCTGCGCGACTTCATGCTGCATCATCAGAACGGCACGCTCTATCCATGGCATTTCTTCATCTTCGCGCGCGAGCCGTGCATGACGGAAGAGCTTGAAGAGGATTTCCGACACGAGATGATACGGCAAATTGCCGATGAGCTTCGCGGGGCCTTTGGTGATAAGCTGCGCCAGCTCAATCTCAAGGATGTCCGCATGCCGAATCTCCACATTGGCGCAATTCGACAGTAACTTCCGCAGCTTGGGCAACAAGCGCTGGTCAATTTCAACGGCCAGAATGCGTGCAGGCGAAGCGGCCAAGTGGCGTGTCAAAATCCCTCGCCCCGGGCCAATTTCTATGACACAATCGCCCTGCGAAATCTCCAGTGCGTCCGCAATCCGTCGCGCCATGTTGTCATCGGTCAGAAAACATTGCCCGAGGCTCTTCTTCGGAATTGGCGAGAAAGATGGTTTTCGTTTTATTGACTCTGTCAGCGCCGAGCGATGTTGCACCGCACACCCTTTCGTTTCTCCCATAATCTACCAAAAACCTGCCCCAGATGCAAGAATCGGGAGCGGTGAAGAAAAAAAGGCCTTGGTTCGAGGCCGAGGCGCTTTGGTGGATGCCATCAACAAATTATCCTAAATTCAGACAAAGAGTCTATTTCCAGAGCGCGATGACATTCGTTGTCATTCCCACGACTGATAGCTGTCATCCCGGCCACGGATAGCTGTCATTCCCACCACGGATAGTTGTCATTCCCGCGAAAGCGGGAATCCACTCTACACTAAGTCATAATATAAATCCCGCCATCCGGGATTCTCTTTTTCAATCAATTCAATTTTCCACTTTCTGTACCATTTTTTCATTTGCTTCTCACGAAACACAGCGGAATATATGTCATTGGTTTGCTCAAAATAAACAAGCTGATGCACTCCGTATTTCTTCGGAAATCCTTCAACCAAGTCGTTCTTGTGTTCATATACTCTT
>DYHQ01000126.1 GCA_020724065.1 Candidatus Puniceispirillum sp.
GTTGTCTCCGGCACAGGAATCGCCACCTCTTCGATGCTCTATCTGATGCTGCCCATTATCATGGGACTGCTCATGCGCTACGCTCATTTATCCGTTTCGCTGGCAACCATCATTTTCTTGCCGCTGGTTGGCGTGACGATTTGGATCGGCCAATATATTCCGCTGGATTTGGCGGCTTGGCTTGGCATTCCTGATACGGGAGCGCAGAAGGTATGGGATGTGTTCTTGCTCGCCTATTGCTTTGCGGCGTCTCTCATTCCAATGTGGCTTCTCTTGCAGCCACGCGGGCATCTGGGCGGCTACTTCTTGTTTGCCTCTCTTCTTGGAGGAGCGCTCGGCATTCTTTTTGGTGGGAAATCCGTGGAATATCCGGCATTCACCGGCTGGATATTCCAAGGGTCGGACGCCGTGGTGGTGCCGCTATTTCCGCTGCTTTTTATCACGATCGCCTGCGGCGCTTGCTCAGGCTTTCATTCGATTGTCGCCTCCGGCACAACCTCCAAGCAGCTCCGCCGTGAAACGGACGCCCGACTCATCGGCTATGGCGGGATGCTACTCGAAGGCATGGTGGCGGTGGTATCCGTTGGTTGTGTAATGATGCTGAGCAGCCAAGCGGGAAGCGCGCTCATGGGCAAACCCAACTTCATCTACGCTCAAGGTATCGGCAGTTTCTTGGAGGTGATTGGCATTCCCGCCAGCTTCGGTATTGCCTTTGGTCTCTTGGCCTTCACGACTTTCGTCTATGACACCCTGGATGTGTGCACTCGGCTCGGCCGTTACATCTTCCAAGAGATCACTGGTTGGCAGAACAAAATTGGAAAAGTTGTCGCCACGCTGATTACCGCGTTTGTCCCGCTCTATTTCGTCCTGCAGACGGCGCTGGATGCCGCAGGCCGTTTGATTCCGGCTTGGCGAATTTTTTGGCCGCTTTTGGGAGCCAGTAACCAACTTCTGGCGGCACTCGCACTCTTGGGCGTCACCGTCTGGCTCTATCGAACTCATCGCATGCGATGGACTTGGCTCATCTCCGGTTTGCCGACAGTCTTCATGTACTTCATGAGCTCGTGGGCGCTGCTCCGCTTCATCGCAAAAGGCTTCACGCCGAATGGTAATCTGATTCTGCCGACAAGTCCCGTGCCGTGGGTGGCATTGATTCTGGTCGCGCTGGCGATTCTGCTCCTCATCGAGGCTGTCCGAGTCTTCCTCACTCGCCGCCCCGAGGAAATGAGACGCGTGCCAGTCACAGCATAAAGGTCCAGACTTTTCGCCGAGGCAGAGCGTCAAGCCTTCTCGGAATGCCCTCGTTGCGCGCCACTTCCCTTTCCCGCCGCGGTGGGTGTGTCACCTGCATGGCATCGCGCCTCGCGCGTGCGCGCGTAGATAATAATATCTCTCTTTCTCTCTTGTAAGAGGTGGATAGATAGGTCTTTCTTGATCTCTCTTTAAGAGAGGTCAAGAAAAGAGACCTATCTACCTATCTCTCTTCCCTCGGGAGGGATTCCTAAGGGAGGCGTTTGTTTACGCCGAGCCAGCTTCTTAACCCGGCCGGAATCGCCTTCGCTCGCTGCCGTGCGTGCCTATACGTCCGGGAAATGGCGGACATGGCAGGCCATGTCCCTACTGCAGGCACTCACCGAGTTTCCTGGAATGCCGCGAGCTTGCCTTCAGAAATTTACTTCTGTCGGATGGAAGCAGCGGGATTTGCGCAGATGAGGAAGATGATGTTGGTGAGGTGACATTCCGGGCGTGTGACACACCCACCACGCGAGGGACATAGGTAAGGCGATCCGTCGCCGTGAGAAAGGAAGTAGCGCGCATCTCGATGCGCAGCGCGGCAAGCCGCGCGCTACAAGGGCGTTCCGCGGTGACGATTTGGGCCGAGCCCGTGCAGCCGACGCCACCTCAGTTTTGGGGCGCGGATTGGGGCTCGAGGGCGCGGCGAACGGCTTCGGCCAGATCGCGCATCAGAAGGGGCTTCATGGCGAATTCGCGAATTCCCAACGCACGATAGTTCAGCTCTGTCACTCGTTCGCTGAAACCGGTTATCAGTACGATGGGCAAGTCAGGCCGAATGTTGAGAGCTTCCTTGGCCAGGCGGTCACCGGTCATGTAGGGCATGGTTTGATCCGTGATAAGGAGGTCAAAGCTATCCGGCGCTGAATGGAACAGCCAAAATGCCTCCTCGCTACTCGTGGTGGCAGTGACATGATAACCCAAACGCTCGAGCATCATCTTGCCCATATTGACGATAGCGTGTTCGTCATCCACGAAAAGAACGCGTTCGCTGCCAGTCATGATCGGCTGGTTTCTTAATGCAATCTCCTCCCCACCCTGCGGCTGCATCGGCAGGTAGATGCGGAAGGTGGTACCGATGCCGGGTTCGCTATACACCGTGATGCCGCCGCCGTGGGCGCGCACGATGCCGTGCACAACCGAGAGTCCGAGGCCCGTACCTTCTCCGACTTTCTTTGTCGAAAAGAACGGCTCGAAGATGCGCTCCATCGTGGTGCGATCCATCCCGCAACCGGTGTCACTAACACTCAATCTCGCATAGTGACCTTCATTCAAATTCACATGCAGACATGACAGAGTGTGATCCACCTCAAGACTATCCAGACTGACCTCAAGGACGCCGCCACTCTCCCGCATCGCATCGAAAGCATTCGTACATAGGTTCATGAGCACCTGATGCATCTGCGACGGATCACAGGAAACCGTGCCGCAGTGCCCATCGAGGTTTTCCCGAATCTCGATGGTCGCAGGCAGTGATGCGCGAATCAGTTTCAACGCTTCCTTGAAGACCAGATGGAGCTGCGTGGAACAATGCTCAGGCTCGGCTTCGCGGCTGAAGATCAGGATCTGACGCACCAAGTCCTTCGCACGGTGTGCGGCCTTGATGACCTCTTCGATGTTGGCGCACACAGGGTGATTCAGCTCCAGTTGTCGAAGCGCCAAATCGGAGAAGCCGAGAATCGGGGTCAGAAGGTTGTTGAAATCATGAGCCACGCCACCGGCCAGCGTGCCGATGGTCTCGAGGCGCTGAACTCGGCGCAGTTGGGATTCCAGCTTTTCTTTCTCCCTTTCAGCTCGCCGCCGGTCCTCGATTTCCTGAACCAGTTCGGATTTCTGTTGAAAGAACTGCTCAATCAACCGCGCAATGTGCCCGAGTTCGGTGTGCTGGCTGAGCAACTTGCGGATGGGTCCAATCTCCTCGCTGTTGAGACTGCCAGTGATGCGGCGAAGCGGCAAGACGATCCAGCGAGCCATGATGTACGCGGTGAAGCCGAGGAGTGCCATAGTCAAGAGAGCGCTTAGAACGCTTACAAGGTTCGCGACACGCAACTGTTGCTGCACTTCGGCAGAGATGGTCTCCACCTCGAGCACGGCGACGGGCCGCTTGTCCCATCCGTGCAGTGCCCGTCGCCACGAGACATGGCCTTTGCGATCATATTCACCGCCTTCTTCAACAGGAGGCCTATCGCAGGGTTGCACGCTGACTTGGCCATTGGCGAGCTGCCCCAATTCATCCAAGAATGCTTCATCCCATGGTGACATCGCGAAGAAGTATCCTCGTGCTGGTGTACGACGCTCATTATCGTTCGTGGGGTGAATTGTCGCGCCGCGAATCTCAAGAAGCCCCACAGGACTATAGGCAAAGAAATGCGCCAGTGGACTTTTGGCAAACAGGGGACGATAGGCCTCGCGCAGCACCGGAAGATCGCACAGCAGGCTCTCGGGTTGTTCACAGACATGATAGACCAGCCGAAAGTCGGGATCATACACCCACACGGCCCGCGCATCATAGGTGGACATAGACTCCACAAGGTTTTCCGCACCCCAAGTACTGTCTGGCTCCTCGACGAAATGCACCATTTCGTCCCAGAAGGTGTAGTCGTAGGCGTAGGAATACAGTTGTCGGCCGCGCAATTCGAGCAGTTTGTCGAAAAATTCCTGCTTCTGAATAACTTCCTTGCGCAGGGCAGTATCCACCTGCTGACTCTGCCAGTTTCGAATGGTCCATAGTCCCACTCCATACCCAATGGTCAATCCGAGCAGAACGAACAGCATTCGGCCCTGCAAGGAGGCGAACCATTTGTGCAGGACCGGCAAATTCTTGGTGTCCTTCAGGTGATTCTGGTCATCCGTCATCGCAATCTCGCGAGACAATTTGTCCACACCTTACTCGAAATATGGAACATATTTTCAGTCCACACCAATGGCCAGGCCGACATTGGTCACATGAGGCTGCGTGGCTTCGACAATTGTGCGGTCGAGGGTAAAGTAAGCCTCCACATGGGGACACACATACAGGGGGCCGGCAATGCGAAATGTCGCCGACGCTGCGAGCCCTGCTAAATTGAGTGCGCTGTGGGAGACGCCGGCATAGATCTCGTTGAACTCGGCAGATGCCCAACCTGTAAACACTCGGGTTTCAAGATTCAGTCCATGAGCCGTAATGCACTCGACGGACAGTGAGGTCTCTCCAAAGTAGGAGCCCTTGTATTCCAGTATGTCAAAAGTGTGCCGAGTACAAGCATTCAGGAACCCTACAGGACACGAGAACGACACGGTGAACTCGCCCGTGGCAGGAGATTCGTCGTCACCCGGATAGAGATAGTACCCAAATTCCAATTCTGATGTGACGAGCCGCCAGTCATGCTCGTGTGTGAGCGTGAAGTCAACCTCGTGGCCGATACCGACGCCGGTTTCTCGCCCGGGGACATGGCTGTTCCACACCGAGAGCGTGACGCTTCGGGCCGATGCCCACACGGTCGGCTGTATGACAGGATTGCATTCAAAGACAATCCCGCGCCAGACATATTGCGAGTTCATATCGGCCTCGAAACCGAGGCTCACTACTTTATCAGCTCCGTCCGACGCCGTCACGGAATTGTCCTCTGCCATGCAAGACAGCCTGGCAAGAATTATGGCAAGTGCAAGGGTTGGGATGAGTTTGCATCGAGAGACTGCCAAACGCCATGTAGTAGCCCATGTCTCCATTTTACCACCTCCGCGGCGGGTAATTCGTTGTCCAAGAGCCCGCGCGATGAAGCACTGCCTTCCATTAGAGGGTGCTCCGCGGGTATCCTATTCAACGCAATGCAACCACTGCGCCAAAACAAGTGCGCAAGCGGTTGCACAGCGAGGAGGCGCAAAAATCGAGTCGGATCTTGTTTCGAGATCCTCACTCGACATCGCCGCTGCCGATAATGCTGCGCGGAACTCGCTTGCCTAAATCAGAATAATCTTGCATATTCAGCATTAGACGCTAAGTCAATAGCCATCTTCAGGATTGTTCAAGTTTGGGTGTTCCATGGAAATATCAGAGATTCAAGAGTCGCTGTCGGTCTCTCGCGGTGACCGTCCGGCAGACCTACTTCTGAAAAACGCTCGCGTTATCAACACGGCAAGTTGCGAAATTATAGAGACTTCCGTCGCTATCTTTCGGAGACGAATCGCTGGCCTTGGCAACTACGAGGCAACTCGCGTTGAGAATTTGAAAGGGGCATTGCTGGCCCCTTCGTTCTTGGATGGGCACATCCATCTCGAGAGCAGCCTTTTGTCTCCGGACCAGTTCGCGCGGGTCGTTGTGCCACACGGGACGGGCGGCGTTGCATGGGATCCGCATGAATTTGCCAATGTCCTTGGGGCAAGGGCCATCGAGTTCGTCCTGAACAGCACAGAGAATCTTCCACTTGCGGTCTGGGTGATGTTGCCTTCGTGTGTTCCAGCGACTCATATGGAAACAGCGGGAGCCAATCTTGATGCCGAGGCCTTGCGACCTTTCCTGAGTCACCCGCGCGTTATCGGAATCGCGGAAGTCATGAATTTTCCGGGGGTGATTTTTGGCGATGCGTCCGTCTTGGCAAAAGTGGATATTGCCAAGGGTCGGCCGGTGGATGGGCACGCTCAGGGACTGAGCGGAAAGCCGCTTCAAGCCTACATGGCCGCGGGAATTGGAACGGATCACGAATGCACGACAATTGAGGAAGCACGCGAAAAGCTGCGCGGCGGAATGAGGATTCTCATTCGGGAAGGCTCGACCGCAAAGAATCTTGAAACGCTCTTGCCACTCATCCAACCTGAGACGGCGCGGCGATTCGCCTTTGTTTCTGATGACCGCCATGCCGATGATTTGCTCGACGAAGGCCACATGGATGCGATTCTGCGGAAGGCTGTTCGCTTGGGGTTGGATCCGATTCTTGCGGTTCAATTGGCGACTTTCAACACGGCTGAAAGCTTCGAACGAAAAGATGTTGGCATCATTGCGCCGGGCCGACTTGCCAATCTTGTCCAGCTTGAGGATTTGAAGAACTTCAAAGTTGTGCGCACCTGGCATGAGGGACAGCTCGTTGCTGCAGAAGGAGAAGTTCTGGTGTCGCTTCCGCCACCACGAACCGAAGGCGTGATGGAAACCGTGCGTTTGGGAGATATTTCCGTTGAGGATTTTGCCGTCAAAGCGTCGAGCAGTCTTGTGCGCGTCATAGACCTCATTCCGAATCAAATCGTTACCGGAGCTTGGACCGCCACGCTCCGTTCTGAAAATGGACGGCTTCAAGTGGATGCATCGCAGGACATCGCCAAGCTCGTCGTTGTCGAGCGTCATCGTATGACGGGCAATATTGGCAAGGGATTCGTCCGTGGATTTGGCCTGCGTTCGGGTGCACTGGCTTCATCGGTTGCTCATGACTCGCATAACATCGTTTGCGCAGGCATGAGCGACAGCGACATGTTGCTTGCCGTAGTGACTCTCAGAAGATTAGGTGGAGGTCTGTGCGTCGTCAACAATGGGAAAGTTTTGGCGGAGATCGCGCTTCCGATTGCAGGACTTGTCAGCGATAGGCCGGCGCGCGAGGTGACAGAGAGTCTGGCGAAGATTGAACAGGCCACCAAATCTCTCGGCGTGAAAATTCACGCACCTTTCATGGCCCTCTCGTTTTTGGCCTTGCCCGTCATCCCGCATCTCAAGATGACGGACATGGGGTTGGTGGATGTGGATGCGTTCAAGATTGTTCCGTTGGAAGCAGAGTCTCGATGAGATGAAGGGGGCCAAGGTATGAGGATATTCTGTTCTTATCTTCTCTTGCTTGCATTGATGCAGGCCAGTTTTGCACAATGTGAGCTCGAAGGGGAATTATGCGACACGACA
>DYHQ01000127.1 GCA_020724065.1 Candidatus Puniceispirillum sp.
AATCGCCGCATCGGGATCTGACGCGCGCACCGATTTGATGAACGCCGAAATCGTATCGTAGTGCGCCTCGCCCTTTTTGTCGTAAATCGGCAGTCGCTTCAGAACGCCCTTTTCAATGAGCTTTTTATCAATGGGAATGCGCTTGCCATCGCGCTTGGCAATATTCACCGCAAGTTCGAGCGCATTGTAGAGCATCCGCGCATCGCCGCCGGAAAGCACCAGCATTGCCTCTTCCGCTTCCGACTCGATTTCAATTTCCAATTCCTTCAACGCTTCGTCTTCACGAATCGCTCTTCCGAGAAGTGTGCGCAGTTGCTCTGCATTCAGCGGATGCAATCTCAAAACCCGCGCGCGAGAAAGCAGCGGCGAAATCACTTCAAACGACGGATTCTCCGTTGTCGCACCGAGCAAAGTCACCGTGCCATCTTCCACCGCATGAAGCAGCGCATCTTGCTGCGCCTTCGACCAGCGATGAATCTCATCCACGAAGAGCATCGTCTGCTTGCCCTGCGAGCGCCGCCGCTCCGCCGCTGACAGAATCCTTCGCAACTCCGGCACACCCGTTGTCACCGCAGAAATCGCCACGAAGAAATAGCCCAGCGTTGCCGCGAGAATGCGCGCGAGCGTGGTTTTTCCCGTGCCCGGGTCGCCCCACAGAATCAGCGATGGCAACTCGCCTGCTTCAATAAGCCTGCGCAGCACCGCGCCTTCACCCAAGAGATGCTCTTGGCCCAAAAATTCGCGCAGACTCTTTGGTCGCATGCGTTCAGCAAGCGGAGCGCGCACAGCGCGTGCGCCTTTTCGCTCCGGGAACAAGCTATCGGTGGATTCGTCGGTCATCATGCTCTAGGCAATTGCGCCGAGGAAAGTATGTCACAGCATTTCTCGCCGAGGCAGATCCCCTGATCTGCCCGGAATTCACAACGGGCGCACACTTGGGTGCGCCCCTACACCTTGTTCAATAGCTCTCTACACAACTTCGGACGAGCCTTTCGCCGCGCCGCGCTCTCGTGCGACATAGGCCGTCTTGATGATTTCGTCCAGATACTTCTCAGGATTCAGCAGGATCTCAGGCGTCACTTTGAGTGAAGTTCGATTCGCGAGCTTCAGGCCGTACTCGTAATTCTTCAATGCAGCGCGCAAAATTTCCGTGGTCTTTTGTGGATCACCGCCACTCTTCTCTCGCAGCCAAGTTTGACTTTCGGTCGGAAATTCGAGCGTGATTCCAGACGACTCCAAGAATTGCCTCTGAAAATCGCGAAGGCTTTGCTCAAAGAAAAGTTCGGCGACTTTCTCGTACGGATTCTCGACCATCTCGCGCGTGACGGTCAGTTCCCGAATGGTGCTCGTCGGCAGAAGTTTCTCGAAGCGAATCAGTACTTGTTCGGTCACGGTCAGAAGGCCGCGAGCTCCAATCCCCGTCTTGTGAGCGCGCCGCGCAATTTCGAGCAAAGCATCGTCCGTGAATTCGAGCTTGATTCCATAGGCGGCAAAATCCCGCTCTTTGCCTTGAACAACCGCCGAGTTTGGATTTTTCAAAACATCATAAAGCGCTCTCTCATCGAGCTCGCCCAACTGCGCAATCACAGGTAACCGCCCCACGAATTCGGACTCAAAACCGTATTCGACCAAATCCGCCGTGGCCACACGCTTGACAAGCGCCTCGGCATCTCGCCCCGACACCGGTTCGCTTCCGAATCCCATCGAGCCGCGCGTGATGCGGCGGCGAATGATTTCCGCCAGCCCCGAAAACGCTCCGGAAACGACAAAGAGCATGTTGCGCGTGTTGACTTTCTTGCGCTCCGCTTTGCCGGTGCGCTGTGTTTCGATGACCGCTTCCATTTGCGCAGCAAGGTCATGCGGCACCCGCAAATCCACATCGGTATCTTCCATCAGCTTCAAGAGTGCGCGCTGCACACCCGAACGGGATACATCGGGGCCCCATGTCGTTCCCGAGGACGCAATTTTGTCAATCTCGTCCACATAGATAATGCCGTACTCGGCGAGCTTTGTGTCCCCCTTCGCTTCGCGCACCAGATCGCGCACGAGGTCTTCCACATCGCCGCCCACATAGCCGGTCTCGGAAAATTTCGTCGCGTCGCCCTTCACGAATGGAACACCCAATCGCTTGGCGATGAGTTTCACAATGTAAGTCTTTCCGACGCCGGTCGGCCCAATCATCAGAATATTGGATTTGATTCGACCCAAATCAAGCTCATCGGAATGTCGTTGGCTTTCATATTTGCAACGGTGAAAATGGGTGCAAATTTTCGTCGCCAGGATTTCAATCGCTGCATCCTGATGCACGACATACTCCTTGAGAAAGGCCTCAAGCTCGGTCGGCTTCAGGTCGAAATCAATCTCCTCTTCGGCCGGTCCGGGTGCCGTGTGCACCCCTTCATGAGGCGAACCGAGGTCTCCCTCCGCGATCGCCACATCATCTCCATATTTCTTGCGCAGGAATTCCGCGATTTCTTCCCGCACTTTTTCAGGATTCGGGGGTTTCGCCATCGTTATTCATCTCCTTTGAATTCCAAGACTACATTCTGCATCCAAATGGGCCTCCATCTCATAAATGCAACGACCCCAAAGAAGTTCCCTCGCGCTTTTCCGAGGAGCGGTGCCGTCGCAGGGGCATGGCGCGCCGTGCCCGTCAATATCCGGACATGCGAGACGCATGCCGCAGCGATTAGATGCATGGGCTGGCCGTAGCGCCCACCTTGGTGGGCCGCGCACCGAGGTGCGCGCTACATCTTGGCTCTCCGCCGAGCCAGGTTCTCAACCTGGCCAGAATTACTTCATCAGCACCATCTTATGCGTCTGAACAAAATCACCAGCCTGCAGCCGATAGAAGTAAATCCCCGAGGCCAAAGCAGCACCATCGAAGAAGACTCTGTGCGTTCCCGCAGATTGCGTGCCATGAACGAGAGTGGCGATTTCTTGCCCCAAAAGATTGAAAACCGCGAGCGAGACTTCGCCTGCTTTCGGAAGCGCGAAGGTGATCTGCGTGGATGGATTGAAGGGATTGGGAAAATTCGGATAGAGCGCGCAGTTGGCAGGCAGTGAAATGGAAATCGGTTCCGCGGCGAGTTCGGGCCCAGTCTTCACCAGCCAAAAATCCGCGCCGCCTGCGCCAAAGGAATAGGTGTACCCCGCCATCATATAGCCGCCATCCGAGGTCTGCTGCACGGAAAAGCATTCCTCCGCATTGCTTTCCCCGAAGCTTCGACTCCAGAGCTCGTTGCCGTTCGCGTCGGTCTTTGTCAGCCAGAAATTGGGAGAATGTGGGCCACCCATGCCGAAGGGTATGGTTGTTCCGCCCAAGATGTAGCCTCCGTCGGAGGTCTGCTGGACACAGTGGCCGTAGTCTTCTCTGATCCCGCCGTAGGGTTGGCTCCACAGACTGTCACCATCAGCATCCGTTTTCAGCAACAGACCATTCGGATAGTCTGGGGATCCGGCGCCATACCAGAAGGTTGTGCCCCCCAAAATGTAGTCGCCGTCCGATGTTTTCTGGAGGCTAAGGCACTGATCAAAGTATGCTCCGAAAGTCCGGCTCCAAATGCTGTCGCCGTCGGCATCCATCTTCATCAACCAGAAACCACAGCCCCATATCTCGCACGATACGGTGTATCCTCCTAAAACATAACCTCCGTCCAAAGTCTGCACAGCGCACGCGCACGCTTCCCACCCACTTCCCCCGAAGGTTCGGCTCCAGAGGCAGTCTCCATTGGAATCCGTCTTTACAACAAAGAAATCACGGTCACGCCGCCCGAGCGACTCACTGCACCCTCCCAGGATGTAGCCACCGTCGAAAGTCTGGTGAACGCAATAACAATAGTCAGCATTCTCGCTTTCCCCAAAGGTCCGGCTCCAGAGGCTGTCGCCGCTGGCGCTGGTCTTGATAAGCCACATGTCATACCAGCCTGCCCCGAAGGAGTGCGTTGTGCCGCCAAGGATGTAGCCGCCATCCGAAGTCTGCTCAACAGCATAGCAGTCGTCCCTACCGACTCCCCCGAAGGTCCGGCTCCAGAGGCTGTCGCCGCCGGCGTTGGTCTTCACCAGCCAACAGTCATCATGCCCCGCCCCAAAGGACCAAGTCACTCCCGCGAGGATGTAGCCCCCGTCCGAAGTCTGCTGAGCACAGTAGCACCAATCCTGATCGTTTCCCCCGAAGGTTCGGCTCCAAAGGCTGTCCGGCGGCTGAGCAACGGCCGTGATTGCCGGAAAACAGACGGCAAGAACAATTGGGCAGAAGGTTCTCATGACTCCCTCCATAGAAACCAGTTTGAACTGCCAAGCCGACACAAAGAACATTTGAGAAAAGATAGAGCAGAATCAAGGGAAGCGCACCAGAGTAAGCGGTTCGATGACGCGCAGGCCAAAGCCCTGTCTCCGCTGCCCGGCATGCGAGACGCACGCCGCAGCGATTAGATGCATGGGCTGGCCGTAGCGCCCACCTTGGTGGGCAGCGCACCGAGGTGCCCGCTACATCTTGGATCTCCGCCGAGCCAGGTTCTCAACCTGGCCAGAATTACTTCATCAGCACCATCTTCTGCGTCTGAACAAAGTCTCCAGCTTGCAGGCGATAGAAGTAAATCCCCGACGCCAAAGCGGAACCATCGAAGGTGACTGCATGCGTTCCTGCAGATTGCGTGCCACGCACGAGCGAGATGACTTCTTGCCCCAAAAGATTGAAGACCTTCAGCGAGACCTCGCCTGCTTTCGGAAGCGTGAAGGTGATTTGCGTGGACGGATTGAAGGGATTGGGAAAAGCCGGGTAGAGAATGTATTGGCTCGGCATGGGAATTGTACTCAGTTCAGCGCCTGATTGTTCCGGCCCTGTCTTCACCAGATAGAAATCAGCATCGCCCGCACCGAAGGAAGTAGTCCATCCCGCCACGATATAACCTCCATCAGCGGTCTGCTGAACGGAATAGGCCTCATCAATGCTGCTCCCCCCATAAGTGCGTGTCCAGAGCGTGTCGGGATTGGGCTGGGCAAAAGATGAGATGGCGAAAAGAAGAATGAGGGTGAGAATTGTGCAAAGGGATTTCATGGTTTCCTCCATTTCTATTTCGGCAGGATCGGGACACTGCGCAACCAAAGGCCGATAACAAGGGGCTTAAGCCCCTTGTTCCTACGGGTGCGGGCACTCGCCGTGGCGACAAGTTCCCCCGAAGGGCGACGCCAAGATACGGGTTTTTCCCCTTGTTTTTGTCCACGAAGATTCTTATAATAGTTTACGGTTCTGCGGCCATTTATGCAAGCACGATTCCTTGACAGGAGAAAGCTTTCCTGATGCGCGATGAAAAGCAAGTCATCGGCATTGACCTCGGCGGAACGAATTTCAAAGTCGCCGTGGTCACATCCGACGGCAGAATCCTCGCCGAGCGCGTGGCGCCGACGCCGGACAGTCACGAATGGCCCGATGTCGAGCGAGCTCTCGTGGAGAGCACCCAGCGGCTTCTGCACGAACGCGAAACGGCTCCGACTTCCGTGGGATTTGCCGCGCCCGGAATCGTAGATGAAGCCCGCGAATGCATCTGTTTGGCGCCGAACTTTCCCACATGGAAAAACCTTCCCGTGCGTGCCGAATTGGAGAACGCTCTCAAGTTGCCCGTCACGCTCGACAATGATGTCAATGCCTTCGGCCTTGCGGAAGCGTATTGGGGAGCGGGCAAAGGCAAACGCTATCTTGTCTGCCTTGCGGTCGGCACCGGTGTGGGAGGCGCGATTATCCTTCATGGAAAACTCTATAGAGGAATGCATGGGGCCGCGGCGGAACTGGGACACATTCTGCTGAATGAAAACGGGCCGCTGTGCAGTTGCGGCCAACGCGGGCATTTGGAAGCGTATGTCGGTCGGCGCGCTTTTGACGAGCTCGCCACGCGGCTTTTTCCCACGGGCGAATTGCCCGCACCCCGTCGAATGGCCGAGCTTGCAGCGCAAGGCGACGAGCGCGCACGCGAGATTCATCGCTATTTGGCGCACTATTTGGCGCTGGGCTGCGTCACGCTCATTCATTGCTTCAATCCGGAAGCGATTGTCATCGGTGGCGGTACTGTTCTCGAATCGCCCTATCTCTTTGAAGCGTTGAGGGCGGAGCTGGAACAGCTCACGATCTCAGCGGTGCACGAGGGAGTCGAAATCCTGCCTTCAGGATTGGGCTATTTGGCTGGCGTTTTGGGCGCGGCGGCGTTGTGTTTTGAGGCGAGAAATTGAGAAGGGACGGACACGGCACGCCGTGTCCCTACACCCGTATTCTCGCCGAGAGTTTTGCCAATCGAGCAGAGATAGATAGATCTCTTTCTCTTTCTTTCTCCAAGAGAGATCTCTTTTCAAGAGAAGAAATAAGGATCTACTTATCTATCTCTATTAAGAGAGGTACTCGATTCAAGATTTTGCAGAATCGTCTCCGCTTGCCAAATCAGGTCGCCATTTTCCGTCGTTTGGCCTTGGGTTTCATCGCCTTTCCTTGTGTTGCAAGTGTTGTGGGAGGATTTGCGAGGAAAGAGAGGCAGGGTCGCGAGGGCCTCGGTGTGCAAAGTGGCGATGGTGACGCCATTCCAAACCTTGCGTCCCAGGACCTCGTTCTCGTGAAGGAAAAAGAGAAAGCGGTTGAGTTTGTTTCGGCTCCAGCCTGTGAGGTGCTGCAGCCGTTCGATATTGACAGGGAATTGGCCCGGGCGGATTTCCGTCTCGCTACTGTCCGCGCCTTGAATTCGATAGCAGCCGTACGCCGCTTGGGCAATGATCGCCGCCAGCGCGATGGCCGGACTGACGGGCTTTTCCGCCTCGAACAGAGCCGATTGAAAGAATTCTTTTGGGCATCTGAAAAAAGTTCCCATTTGCACCTCCATTGGTGTTGAACTTATAACCCATTGATGTCTTTGAAATAATATCACCTTGACGATTGCTGGCTATAATATACGAAATTTGCTTGACTTTGTCAAGAGAAATTTGTATATTAGGTGTGCGTGAAGTCACAAGAGTCTAAATCGTCCAGTATCAACGGTAGTTGAAGCCTCGAGGCC
>DYHQ01000128.1 GCA_020724065.1 Candidatus Puniceispirillum sp.
CACACCAGCCACGGCGAGGAGAGATTGCGGGCGGCACAGGGGAGCCGCCTCGGGTCCCTTAACCGCTGCGCGTGGGTGCTCTCACCCCGAGCGATAAATGGATTGGCTGCAAGTAGCTGATACTACACAATAAGGGCGGGTCAAAGAGCCGCCCCTACGAATCACTACCAGCGACCGCCGGTCGCGGACGGGATTCAGGCCAGGTTGAGAACCTGGCTCGGCAAGGAAACAAGGCTGAAAACCGGTCTCGGCGGAAGGATTCCGGGCGCGTCTGGAGACACGCCTCGGCGATTCGTGGGCGGTTCGGGCCGGGTGTAGGCAGCCGCACCGCAGGATGCCTTGCGCGGCAAGCCGCGCGCCATGGTTGACACCGTAGGGAGGGCTACTTAGCTTCGGTGCGTTTCCATTCGGCGAGTTTGTAGTGGAGCCAGCGAAGCGAAACGCCGAGGATTTCGGCGGTGCGCGTTTTGTTTCCGCCGGTTTGTTCCAAACTTCGCAGCACAATCTCGCGTTCGTGCTGTTTCAGCGTCTTGCGCGCCACAGCGGTTTTCGGCACCGGCGCGATAATTAGCTCGGCGGGGGTGATGTCGTCATCATCCGCTAAGACAATCGCGCGCTCGATAGCATTCTCCAATTCGCGCACATTCCCCGGCCAATGGTAGCTTTCTAAAATCTGCATCGCCTTGGAAGTGACTCGTTTGACGGACGCGCCCGCCTTCTCAGCATGCTTTTTCAGGAAATGGTTGACCAGAAGGGGGATGTCTCCTTCGCGCTCGCGCAGCGGCGGCATGGTCACAGTAATCACATTCAAGCGATAATACAAATCCTCGCGGAATCGGCCCTTTTCGACTTCTTTCGCCAAGGCTTTGTTCGTGGCGGACAGGATTCGGACATCCACATGGCGCGTTTCCGTGTCTCCGACGCGCCGAATCTCGCCATCCTGTAAGACTCGCAAAAGTTTCGCTTGAATCGCAGGTGGAATATCGGCCACTTCATCAAGGAAAAAGGTGCCACCGTTGTAGACCTCCAAGAGGCCGTGTTTGTCGGAAATCGCGCCTGTAAAAGCACCTTTCTTATGGCCGAAAAGCTCGCTTTCCAATAGATGCTCGGGGATGTTGCCGCAATAGAGCGCCATGAAAGGCTTGTGCTTTCGTGGTCCTTCATTATGGAGCGCCCGCGCCGCCAGCTCCTTTCCCGTGCCCGATTCGCCCTCGAAAAGGGTGGGGATGTCGGAGTTGACAATTTTGCGGAGGAGCAGAATGACCTGCTGCATTTTCTGACTATGGCCAATGAGGCCGCTGAATCCGTAGTGCCGGTCCACCTGAGTGCGCAAAAGGCGATTTTCCACGCGCAGATTTTCCAGAAGCTGCGCATTTTCAATCGCTATGGCAGCCTGATTGGCAAATGCGGCCAAAAAAGCGAGCGTGCCGGGATTGAAGCCGCTGCGGCGCGTCTTGCTGTCGAGATAGATTGCCCCCAACACTCGCCCTCGCAAATGAAAAGGGACACTGGCGACGGCATGAATTTCTTTGACGATAAGACTTTCGATCCCGGCAAAGTGGGGATCAGCTTGAGCGTCCGCCGTCAGTATCGGATGGCGCGAGCGAGCGACTTCTTTGACAATCGAACGGCTGAACCCTGTCTCATCCATTGCGATCTCCGGAGAGATATTCCGGGCCGTGCGCACTTTAAGAGCGTCGCCGTCTCCCAAAACCAAGAAACCGCGCTCGGCCTCGGCGGCTCGAATGGCGATGTCCATGACTCGTTCGAGCAAAGAGCCAATTTCCGTAATTGAATTGACGGATTGGCTGATTTCGAAAAGAGCCTGCAGGTGCTCCTGAGTCAAGGAGGGTTCTGACAGCGGATTCTCGGATTGCCTGGCATTGTCTGACATGGCCGGTCCTTTCAAAGTTTGACTCTGGATTGAGCGCCTCGAAAATTGGCGCCGTATGCCACAAGGAGCTCGTGGCTGTCTGCATATTTTGCGCTGTAATATACAAAAGCATTTTGAATAATGCAAGGATTTCTTTTGCGATGCGCGATTCTTTCCCTTGCGTTGTTTCTAATGATGTTAACTTACAGATTTGGGTTCCGGACTAAGGCAGGGCGCAATCCCTTTTCGGAGGCAACTGAATGCAAGGATTTGTTCCACCGCTTCACATGATTATACGACAATATTGCCCATATTGCCTAATTTATATCTATTATTAACTGAAATGGAGACTGTAGTGATGGGCATCCCATGCATTTCTTCGCATGGAAATCGGGAACCTCCAATTTCTTTGATGAGTTATAATGGAATAGTTATGGGTCATTGTTCAAATTTTCTCAAATTGTCGAGGGAAGATGATCGAACTGCGCAATGTGACAAAGAGCTATTCAGGTAGGAGGGCGGTAGACGACATTTCCTTTTCCGTCCAGCATGGAGAGATTCTTGGATTTCTCGGGCCGAATGCGGCGGGGAAGACAACGACGATGCGGATGATCACCTGCTACATGCCGCCGACCTCCGGGACGATTGTAGTTGATGGAATGGACACGAACGAGAACTCTCTGGAAGTGCGCAAGAAAATCGGGTATCTGCCTGAAATGGCTCCCATCTATGCGGACATGAATGTCCTCGACTATTTGCACTATGCCGGCGAGTTGAGGCGACTCGAGCCGGCGCATAAGCGACAGCGCATCCGCGAAATGGTTGCGGTTTGCGGGCTCGAAGATGTTTTGGGGCAGGACATCGGGGAGCTTTCCAAGGGCTACCGCCAACGCGTGGGATTGGCTCAGGCGATGCTTCATGATCCGGACATTCTGATTCTCGACGAACCGACGGCAGGATTGGATCCGAATCAGATCGCCGAAATCCGCGTGCTGATTAAGCGGCTCGGTCAGGAAAAGACTCTTATTCTCTCCACGCACATTCTCCCTGAGGTGCAGGCCACCTGCTCGCGGATTATCATCATTAACCGAGGCAAACTCGTCGCTGACGGAAAGCCCGACGAGCTTTCGGCGGGATTTCACGGCCAGGAAATTGTGCAGGCGCATCTGAAGGCTCCCCGCGATGCTTTGCTCGCGAAAGCGCGACAAATGACGGGAGTGGAGGGGGTGCGCGAGATTCCAACGGACGACGGAACCATTGGAATTCGTCTGGAATCGGCAGCCGGAATGGATGTGCGCGAGGGCCTCTGGAAGCTCGCCGTCGCACAGAACTGGCCGATATGGGAGATGCATCGCGAACGCATTAGCCTCGAAGAGGTCTTCCGAGTTCTGACCCAGGAATCCGAGCAACCGACTTCCTGAAAATAGCTTGAGCCAAACGGTTTCATAATTACCCGGGCGGTTTTCACCGCGGCGCCTATGGAAATCCTAAAGTAAACAACTGAACCATGCACAACATCTACACCATCTTCAAGAAAGAGGCACGCTCCTATTTCAATTCGCCGGCGGCCTACATTGTCGTCACCTTCTTCCTGATCTTCACAGGCTATTTTTTCGGGACAAATTTATTCCTGATGAATCAGGCCAATTTGCGGACGGCTTTTGGCATTATCCCGCTCGTTTTCGTTTTCTTTGTACCGGCGATCACGATGCGGCTAATCGCTGAGGAGAAAAAAGTAGGAACGATTGAGCTCCTGGTCACTTACCCGCTCAAAGACAGCGAGATCATTGTCGGGAAGTTTCTGGCCGCCCTCGCGTTACTTGCGGCGGCGCTCATCTTCACCTGGGTTTACGCCATCAGTGTCAGCTTCTTGGGTAATCTGGATGGGGGTCAGGTGGTCGGCGGGTATTTTGGGCTCCTTCTTATGGGAGCGGCCTATCTGGCTATCGGGATCTTCGCCTCGGCGCTAACCGAGAATCAGATCGTAGCGTTTATTGTCGCGTTGGTCATTATCTTTGTTTTCTTCTTGCTTGACAAGATTCTCTTCTTCATTCCGACGCCGCTGGTCTCCATCTTTGAATATCTCTCAATTGATTACCATTTCGAAAATATTTCGCGCGGCGTGATTGACACACGAGATCTGCTTTACTATTTCAGCCTCATTTTCTTTTCCCTTTTGCTTGCCAGTCATTCGTTGGGGCGAAGGAAGGGGGACTAAGCCCAGCAAGCTGGGCGCTACGAGTTGTGACCTCCGGTCGCAGGAAAAAAAACGACATTGGAAAAACTTTGGGGGCCATTGTGGGTCCGGAGACCCACAACGGCGGTAGAGATTCTAACAGCAACCACAAACTATGAAGAAAAAACCCTGGTCGGCGACGGCCATCTCAAATTTAGTGTTGATGGCGGCCATTCTCGTGGTCATCAATCTGATTGGCGTTCGCCTTTTCACTCGGCTTGACCTGACGGAGAATCATATTTACACGCTATCTCCGGCATCGCGCAACACGGTGGCGCATTTGAGTGATCGGCTCACGGTGAAGGCCTATTTTTCACGAGATTTGCCTCCGCCTTATAACGCGAATTCCCGCTACCTGAAAGACGCTCTCGAGGATTATCGCTCCTATGGGCGAGGGAAGTTCCATTTTGAGTTCGTGGATCCGGCCTCCGAAGAGAAACTTGAGCGCGAGGCGCAAGGCTACCGCATTCCGCCTGTGCAAGTGCAAGTAATGGCAAAGGACAAGCTCGAACTCAAGAAGGTCTATATGGGCCTTGTGCTCATCTATCAGGACAAGCATGAGACGATTCCTCTCGTTCAGGACATTTCCAACCTGGAATACGATTTGACTTCAACCATTAAGCGCCTCACGGCTGACAAGATTCGCAAAGTCGGCGTCCTGACCGGTTTCGGCACGCCGGATTACCAGCAGGAATTGCGTCAGATGACGGCGCTCATGGAGAAGAATTACGAAGTGGTACCGGTCTCAATTTCGGGCAATGAGCTCATTGACCCCGACATTGAGACACTGCTGATTATCGGACCCAAAGAAGCCTTCGATGACTGGGCGAAGTTCGTCATTGACCAATATATTATGCACGGCGGCAAGGTCGCATGGCTGATCAACAAAGTAAAGGCCCGGCTTCAAGAGTCGCAGGCGCTTCCGAATAATCTGCAGCTTGATGATCTGATGCGTCACTATGGATTTGTGGTGAGCAACAATTTGGTCACCGATGCGCAATGCGGCGTGGTCAATATTCAGCAGCGACAGGCCTTTTTTACGATTTCAAATATGGTGCAATATCCACCGTTCCCAGAGGTCGCGAACTTCAACAAGAGAAGCCCTATCGTCAAAGACCTGGAATCCATGATGCTCTTTTTCCCCAGTTCGATTGACACACTGACACCGAGCAACAAAGGGATTGATTGCACTCCCCTATTCTACTCCAGCAAGAAAACGCATGTTCAACAAGGACGCTATGAGATCAATCCTCTTTCGCCGATGCTGAAAGAGGGATTTAACGAAGGAGAGAGACTGCTCGCCGCGGCATATTCCGGCTCATTCGAGAGTTTCTTCCACGGAAAACCTGTTCCCCGTCCAACCGATTCGATGGCCGTGCCACCGCCGGTTCGAACCGTCGAGCAAAGCCCGCAAACGCGGATGGTGATTGTTGGCGATGGCAATTTCGCGCAGGACGGGTACGCAGGCAATCCGGCAAATCGGGTCTTCTTTATGAATCTGGTGGATTGGCTGACGCAAGACAGTGATTTGATGCAAATTCGGGGACGCGAAGCGGCGATTCGACCGCTGCGCGAAGTGAGCGATGCGACGAAGCAGACGGTGAAGATAGCGAATATCATTGGGCCGCCGGTGCTCGTCATCCTTGTCGGGGTGGGACGCTGGATTTTCCGCCGTCAGCGGAAAGTGAAGGAGATCTGAACATGGGGAAGCGAACGATTCTTTTGCTTGCGCTCTTCGTTTTGCTTGTCTTGGTGTATTGGCTCGCACGCTCCCGCGAACCGGTGGTGAAGAAGGATCGCCCCTTTGTCGAGGTGGATAGCGCGGCGGTTAATCGTCTTGCGGTTGTTTATGGGCGCGACTCGGTCGCGATGGGGCGGCGTGACGACGGATGGTGGGTAGAGTATCCCATTCAATATCCAGCCTCACAAAGGATAGTCGGGGAGGTCGTTGGCAAGCTCGGCGGCATGAACATCGAAAGTCTCATCACCGATAGCCCTGAGAACTTCGCGAAATACGAGGTGGACGAAGTGGGAGTTCGCGTTCATGTTTTCCGGGAAAAAGCGGCGAAATCGGTTGGATTTATCGTAGGAAAAAACGCGTCGGATTATCAACACACTTATATGCGACGCATCGGTGAGGATGATGTGTGGTTGGTCAAAGGGAGCTATCGTTCTGCAGTAGCCAAGAGCCTCAAGGATTGGCGCGATCGTTCGATCACCGATTTGCCGATGGATTCGGCACGACAGGTGGAGCTCATTTATCCGAAGGAGACGATCACGCTGGCGTGGGAGGATTCTGTTTGGAAGGTGCGAGTAGCCGGCAAGAGTTTTGAAGGGGAGAAGCCGTTGGTGGACAGGCTGTTGCGGCTTCTGTGCAAACTCAGTACAGTGGATTTTCTTGATACTCTGGGCGCCGTGAGTTTTGCCTCGCCGGAAGCCATCATTCGAGCTCAGTTGGCGGGGCATGAACCGCTCGAAGTGAAGCTTGTGGCCCTTGATGCAAGCGGTGAGAAGTATGTACTCGAAAAGACAGGCGCTCAGACTCACTTCATCATCTACAAGGCGACGGCGACGACTCTGATGAAAAAAGCCGAGGACTTCCGCAGCGAATCGAAGGCGAAGAAAGAAGAGATGCTGAAGAAGAATTAGGATTCCGATATTCCGGACGGGTCAGGCGATCCGCCTCGGCGGAAATAACGGGCGGACATGCGGATCGCCACACATCGGATTTCGGGCGGGTCACAGACCACAACTGTCTTAATGTTTCTTCTTATTTTTGGGGCAGTTAGAAATCGAATGG
>DYHQ01000129.1 GCA_020724065.1 Candidatus Puniceispirillum sp.
CAAACCGAAAAGCGAGACGACAAGACAACCCAATTCCCAGAGCAAATCGCCGTCGTCTCCAAGTGTGCGCTGCTCCACACCAATGAAGCTCACGACAAAAAGCGGCAGAAGAAGAAATGGCAGATAGCCTCGCCACCGAAAGAGCCAATCGCCCGTTTTCACCATCGAATCGAGAATCGTCATCGGACTCAAGGCGCTTCATTCGAAGGCGGGTGGGCGGCGTCTTCCATTTGGGCGAGCATGACACTCATGTATTCGTGCATTTGTTCCAGTGTTTCGTATTCGAGCGACGGCAGCGGAATGTTCGTGCGGAGGCCTTTGTAATGCACGATGCGCCCCGGAACTCCGACGACGGTGCAATGGTCGGGGATGTTGCGATTGATGACCGTTGATGCCGCACCGATTTTGACTTCACTGCCAATGAGAATCGGGCCCAAGAGACTTGTGCCCGTGCCGACGAGGCAGTTGTCCCCTATTTTGGGATGGCGGCGGCCATGAACCGATTTCGTTCCGCCGAGCGTGACATTATGGAAGATGATGCAGTTCTCGCCGATCTCGGCTGTTTCGCCGATGACGACTCCCATGCCGTGGTCAATGAAGAATCCTTTGCCGATTGTCGCGCCGGGATGGATTTCGACGCCGGTTAGGAAACGGTTAATCTGCGAGACAAATCGCGGCAGAAGCGGGATGCCAATCTTCCACAGGAGACGCGTGATGCGGTGGATGAGAATGGCGTAGAAGGTCGTGTAGCAGAACAGAACTTCCAGCCAGTTGTGAGCGGCAGGGTCGTTCCTGCGCACCGCCCGCAAATCCGCCAGAATGGTTGGCAACATTCCGTTCCTCTTCAGAAAAATCTTGCTTGAGCTTAACGCCACTCAATGGCGGTTCTTGGAAGTTCTCCGACATGACGGGCAGAGCCAAGGGGTTGAAATCCCTTGCCCCTAACCTGCAAGGCAAGGGGCTTTAGCCCCTTGTGATATCGGCTTACTTCTGAGAACCGCTCTAACAAAAAATACTGATATTCGGCAAGATTGTCAAGCAAAGCGAGCGGCGAGCCGCGTCAGCATTGATTTTGCCCGAATTAGGGTGTTTGAGGCCCATAGAGGCGATGAATTGGGCTTCCTGGCCCTTCTATAACAGGCTGGCTCCGGAATAGCACCTGTGGAACGCCGGAAGTGCGGCCCAGGGACAAGAGCGCCTCTATGCAGACAAGTTTTTGGCGGATTTTGTCATGAGGAGAGTCGTATCCACTTATAAATTATGCAATTTCTTTGCACCAAAAACTCTTGCATAAGCTTGAAAAATTGATTATATTATATTGATCGGGAAAGTATATTTAGTATTCTTGACCCCCAGTTTTCCAATATCAGGGCGAACTCAATGTGTTAAATTTCAGATAGGAGGAAAGTATGAAACGGTCTTTTGCGTACTTTGCGATTCTCTTGGCGTTGCCGCTTCTGGCTTGGGCGGCAAATTACGGAGATGTTCGAATCAATGAGGTCATGTATGACGACACAGCCAGTACCGATGTCGAGTGGGTCGAGCTTTATAACACGACCGGATCGCCTATTGACATCAGCGGATGGTGGTTAGGCGACTGCAACGCCTATCCGGGCCCAAGCACGGAAGGATACATCGTGGTGCCGTCCACCACAACCCTTAATAGTTATCTGGTCGTTTGCAAGCAAGCTCTGGATGGCATTGACGGGGAAATCCTTTGCACGCAGACGGGTTCATGGGCATTGGGAAACAGCGGCGATAATCTGGCTCTCTATGATGCCGCCAGTGGCGGGACGCTCATTGATGGGTCTTTGACGGTTCAGTATCCCGATGATGCCGCCAACGGGACATCCATCGAAAAGATTGTCGAGGCTTCAGCATGGAGCGGCAATACCGCGGATTGGGACCCTTCAACCTACGCTTGGTCCCCCACGGGGCGCTATCGTTACTGCACGCCTGGATTCCGGAATAGCGTCGCCAGCGGCGATGTCACGCGCCCGACGATCGTGAGTGCCATAGCCACCATTGCGACGCAGGTGGATGTGCTCTTCAGCGAGAATGTTGACCAGACAACGGCTGAGACCGAGAGCAACTATTCCATTGACGGTGGGATCGGCAATCCATCGCTTGCCACGCGGGATGGCACCAACAATGCCTTGGTGCATTTGACTGTGAGCACGCTCACCGCCTATACCACATACACTCTGACCGTGAACAATGTTGAAGACTTAGCGGGCAACACGATTCTGCCGAACAGCACGAAGCAATTCGTCTATTGCGCTGAAATTGGAAACATCATCATCACGGAGTTCATGGCGAATCCCGGAGTTGCCACAGACGCGAATGGAGAGTGGTTCGAGATTTACAATAACACCGGCTCGCAGATTAATCTGAACGGCTGGATTCTCAAAGACAATTTTGGGGCGGATACCGTTGAAGGAGACAAATACATCGCCGCGGGAGACTATTTCGTTTTCTGTGCGAAGGAGACGCTTGCGGTCAACGGCGGTGTTCCGACGGACTACGACTATGTCTATGGTACAAGCGGTTGGGGCTTGTCCTTCAGCAACAGCGGCGATGACCGAATCACCGTCTGGGACAACATCGGCCAGCTCCAGGATAGCGTACCCTATAACGGCACCTCTTGGGGTGTTACGAACGGAGCGTCGCATCAACTTAGGAATCTGACCGATGACAACACAGTTGCCGCAAACTGGTGCATCGCTCAGAACGCTTGGCCGGGCAGTGCAGGCGACAAGGGAACACCGGGTGGAACGAATTCCTGTGGGGACACCACGAAACCAACCATCGTGAGTGCCACAGCCCAGAACGCGACGCAGGTGGATGTGCTCTTCAGCGAATTGGTTACTGTTGCCACTTGCGAAGTGGAAGGCAACTACTCCATTAACAACGGAATCGGCAATCCGTCTCTGGCAACCCGCGACGGTGGCAATCCTGCGCTCGTCCACTTAACCGTCAGCACGCTAACGGAGGATCTCCTCTATACGATTACTATCAGCAATGTAGCGGATACAGCAGGCAACGCGATTCTTCCCAATAGCACGGCGCAGTTCACTTACCACGACTATGCCGGAGACATTGTCATCACCGAGGTCATGCCGAATCCTGCGGCCGTCGCCGACAATTTGGGTGAATGGTTCGAAATCTACAATACGACCAATAGCCCGATTAACCTGAATGGCTGGGCGATCCATGACAACTACGGTCAAGATGTCATTGAAGGTGACTCAATTATTCTTGCGCATGACTATTTTGTCTTCTGCGTCAATGACACTCTGGCGACAAACGGCGGCGTCCCCACCGATTACAACTATATCTACAGCACGGGCGCGGGTGGTCTGAGTCTCTCAAACAATACCGATGTGCCGTATATCCTGACCCCACAGGGTGTTGTGATTGACTGTGTCCGCTATACCACTTCATGGCCATGGGGCACCGGTTCTTCGATGCAGCTCAAGGATGTGACTCTGAACAATGACGATGTGAATAACTGGTGTGCGTCACAGAATGCGTGGCTTGGCAGTGCGGGCGATAAGGGAACACCGGGGCAGGCGTGTGATTGTGCGGCCCCACCGGATACCGTTTCTCTGACCATTTGTCAGGCGCGTCTGGAGAGCGGTTGCGGCGTGCCGACCTATCTGGATACTCTGATTCGGGTCAAGGGCATCGTCAGCTTCGCCGATACCTGCATGCGCATTGCCTACTTGCAGGATGGCGGCTGTGGTATTGCCCTGTACGGTTGGCCCGTGAGCGATACCCTGCTGCCACCGGATCGTCAGATGCGGCCGGGCGATTCCATCCAGGTCACAGGCTATTTGACTTTCTACGCGGGTCTCGCGGAAATCGCCTCTGCTTTCGGCTACACACCTGAAGTCGTGCTGCTGGATAGCAACAAGACGGTTGTCATAACGGATCTCAACTGCGCGCTGATTTCCTATGCGGCAGATGCCGGCGTTGATTCCTGCTCCGGTGAGGCCTATGAAAGCGAGAAAATTCGGGTGACATCCGTTGATTTCATCGCGACCGGAACCTTCAGTCCCGGAGATATGAACTATCTGGCGACTTGCGCCAGTGGCGATACCATCGAGGTTCGCATTGACTCCTGCAGCGCATTCCTGGATGATCCGATTCCGGATGGGGCGGTAGATGTCATCGGGATTCTCAGTCAGTATGACTGGAGTGCGTGCTACTGCCACCACTACCAGATTATCCCCATGGCGTTGCTTCCTGTGGCGTGTGTGGATCCCATTTCGCTTACGGTGCTCCGCATAGAGGACTCGGATAGCGTGCGACTCGATTGGCAGCCGAATGCGGGCCAGACCTGCAACTGCTATCGAATCTACACAAGCACCGATCCGTTTGCGGTGTTCCCCGGCATTGGATGGACGCAAATCGCCTGTGTCTGCAGCCAAATCTATTATGAATATGCCCCGCCCGTCTCAACGACGGATAAGCTCTTCTACCTTGTAACGGCCGTATCATCGTGTCCGTAACGGGACTTTGAGAGCAGGCAAAACAAGAGCGCCCGGTCCGAGTGGCCGGGCGCTTCTATTTATGATAACATCTATCGGTGATAAACGAGTCCAATCCGATGATTGCTGTCGGGCGGGGTCGTTCCCGTTTATCGGCTTCAGCTAAAGCTCAACCTCGTCACCATTGCGATCAACGGCTGCCAGAACATAAGACCACTGATCCCCAACACCGACTCTGTCGAAGAACTGGTATCGTGCTCCGTGAGAGAAGTCTCCACGACTGCGCGGCTGAAAAATGGAACGCGGCTCATTTTCGCCAACACCACGCCGATATAGCCGGAAATGATTCAAGTCCGCTTCTGAGGCCGTCTCCCAATGGATCAGTGTTCCGCTGTCACACGCGGCATGAGTGAATTCCCGTAGGGAAACTGGCGGCGTCTGTACAGACTCGACCGAGAGTTCAAACTCACCGCAATCTGCCCCATACCCACCCACCGCAAGATAATAGACCCCCGGGGTCAACGATTCCTTGTGGAGTCTCTCCGCTTGCCCCTCGGCCTTCACATCTCGTCCTTCGATACAGTCCGGCTGACCTTCGTCTCCCATCCGAAATAAACTGAGAGAAACATCCAAATCGCGTCGCAGGGGGCGTAGGATCGCGTAAAGTGGACTTTCGCACTTCAAGAGCACACGATAAAGAAGAGCGGACTCACCCGAAACCGAAGCCGTGCAGTTGGAAAGATCCAGATCCATTAGACCATATCGGCAGGTATTGTCTATGGCAACAAACGGGAGAGTCTCGATACTTGCTGCCGTTTCTATCCCCACTTCATTCACCGGAACGACTCGACCCAGCTGTGCGCTGACAGTGCCATTGCTGGGCATACGGAATTGCCGGGACTCATATTTCGCCTGAGCCAGCGCGAAAAAAATGGACAACAAAAGGAGGAAGAAAACAAACTTGCGATAGCGAAATCCCATGCGTTTGTGTTCCTAAATCATTTTGTAACAAGCAAGAAGAATCCTCTGTGGCCGCTCTCGGATTCGAGGACATCAGCATACCAAGCCGATTTAGTAAACTAAATATAAAAAAATTCCCCTCGAAAATCAAGGGGAATCTCTTGTGAAATTTTTATTTTTTATTGTGTTATAGAAATATGTGGTTCTTCTTCAAGTTCTTACTTGAGGAGAAGCATCTTCTGAGTGCTCGTGAACTGGCCTCCGATGTCAATGCGATAGAAGTAAAGGCCGGACGGGAGATCCTTCGCATTGAAACTGACATTGTACCGCCCTCGTGGCTGTTCGTTATCCACGAGCTGAGCAACCTCGCGACCCAGAATGTCAAACACGCACAGAGCCACATGACCGGCATCACGGACATCATAGGTAATACGCGTTTCAGGATTGAAGGGATTGGGATAGGCCGCATGGAGTCGGTATTCCCGAATCTCAACCGCGTCCCCATAGAGGGACGGAACACCGCTAACCGTGGCGAGACCATCCACAGTGTTCCCGTGGAGGTCTTCGGAACTCAATTGATAGTAGTAAGTGCGGCCGTTCTCCAGACCCGAATCGCGGTATTCGTAGCTATACGAAGCGGTTGTCCTGATGTCAGGCAGTTGCGAATTCACCGTAGCCACCTCGACATAGGGTCCATCCGAATTGTCTGCGCGCAAAATGTGGAAACGATAATTCTCGAACTCATCCACCGTTTGCCAACGAACAACGAGTTCTCCATCGCCACTGAAAACCGTAGGTCCACCTACAGGAAGTCTACGAGGCGTCGTCCCACGGCAGTCGAAAGTGAAATAACCACTGCGGGCAGTGACAAACTCAATATGCCTTAAACCCGAACCCGTCGGCGGGATGGGAGACCACTTAGCAGCGAATTCATCGAAGCGGGCGGCGATTACGCAGCTCGCGCCCGTAAATCCGGATTCTGTTAATTCCGCTTCCGAATGGTACATCCTCACGAGCAGAGTCGTGCTGGGGTCAGCCGAACCATCCCAAAAAATCCCTACGACGCGACTCATATAGCTGAAGCCTGTGGGATGATACTGCGGCACTTCATCGTACACCCCAACAGTGACACCATGAGCGATGCCACCTTGGGCGGTGACCCACACCGTGCATGTATCATCCGTGGAAAAGAACACTTTAGTTGAATCCGAAGGGATATCATACGGTCCGTCATTCCCAGTCTCGGTCGGTGTACAGGGGTCGCCGCAATCGCAATACCAATCCGCTTCGACCAACGGTACGTCGTTGAGACCCTGATAGACTGTATGGGGGTCGGTCCAGTAGTGACAATTCTGATACACGATATCG
>DYHQ01000130.1 GCA_020724065.1 Candidatus Puniceispirillum sp.
ATGAAACCCGCTCGGATTTCGGCGTGTACGGCGGACCCCACCCGCTCGTGGACAACGGTGTCCCCATCTATCCTTGGGCGGTGAACATTGTCCTCACCCCGAATTTAGTTGGGCAGGGCACAGATGTGAACGCTACAGCAGTCGGACGCATCGGACCGCAGTACTAACAGGAGGAGAACGACCATGAAACAACTCGTTCTTCTTGTGGCCCTGCTCGCGTGCGTGTGTGCGGCCTACGCGCAGACCATCACGCAAGCGGAGTGGTTTGTCGGGACGGATCCGGGTCAGGGCCTGGCCAATCCCATCACGGTGGGTACGCCCGACGACTCCGTCAATTTGAGCTTCACTGTGCCGACAGGTAGTCTGACGCCTGGGTTGTACCGTGTGTTTGTGCGCTGCCGGTCCAATGGTGGCGTATGGGGAGCGCCGTCACCTTGGCTTCTGATGATCGCGCCGGGAGACGGTGTTGCCCGATTGGTCACGGCTGTGGAGTACTGGTTCGACAGCAATGCACCAACATTCCTCGATGTGACAGACGACGACTCGATAACTTTCAATCAAATCCTTAGCACGGCTTCTCTGAATCCCGGATTACATCGGTTCTACCTGCGCTGTCGCGACGATTTGGGACGGTGGGGAGCGGCGCACAATGTGTTGCTTTCCGTAGCAGCATCTCCCCCGCTCGCCCGATTGGTCACGGCTGTGGAGTATTGGTTTGACAGCGGTACCCCCACATTCCTCGATGTGACCGATGACGACTCGGTCAGCTTCAGTCAGATTCTCAGCACGGCATCTTTGATTCCGGGACTGCATCGGTTCTACCTGCGCTGCCGGGATGATTTGGGGCGGTGGGGAGCTGCGCATGTCGCACTATTCGTGGTAGCCGATTCAACCCAAGCAATCACGCGACTTATTACGGAGATTGAGTATTGGGTTGACGACAATCCGCCCACGCTTGTTGATGTCGCGGATGCGGCAGAGGTGGACATCAATGAACTCATCGGCACTTCAGGTTTGGGTGTGGGCCTTCATTATGTTTACATGCGCTGTCGGGATGATTTGGGGAGGTGGGGTGCGGCGGATCGAAGGGCACTGATTGTGACCTCGCCGTTCGTACAATCTGAGCCGCGAGAGCTCAGCGCGGCGGAGTTCTTCGTTAATGTGGATCCGGGACCTGGCAACGGAATTGCCATCCCGCTGCCACAGGACAGCGTGTGGGATGAAGGCGAAGAGACCGTGGAGACCGTTATCCCAGGCCTTCCTATCGGCTTGCATCAGGTCGGAATCCGCTTTCGCGACGATTTGGGTCGGTGGTCAATGCCCATTCTGGATTCCCTCATCGTCGGGCCAGTAGTCACCATTCGCTCATCGGGAACCGATGTGATTCTGGATTGGCTCTCGGGACCCGGCGTGGACCAGTTCTATATCTACCGGGCCACAATCCCCACGGGTTCCTTTGCCGTCATTGGCTCCACGGCCGCACAGACTTATACAGATGTTGGCATCATCGCGACCGAAACGAAGCTGTTCTACCAGGTGACTTTCAGCGCCGAAGGTCTGTCGAGCTTCCGTTTGCCCGAAGCTGCATCCGCCAGAGAATAGTACAGGGTGGCAAGAGATTTCGAACAGAGATTTACGGGCCGGCATTCTGTCGGCCCGTTCTCTTGCTGCTTCAGCGTAGGATCCAACCGCATTGACTGAACGCGGTTTTGACTCCCTTGCCGTGGCGTGAAATCGGAAAAAGGTTCATTTTCCCCTTGCGATTTTCCCGTTTCCACGCTATATTATTTGCGCGAAATACTTTTACGAACTTGTTACCGTTTTACAATCATTCTTTAGCGGAGTTTCGTATGAAAACAATTGTCTTAGGCTGCGTTTTCGGCTGCGTTATCACAAATCTATCCTTCGCTCAGACTCTGGACAGCCTCTGGAGTCGGACTTTCGGAGGAGGCAACAATGATGTGTGCTATTCCGTTGAGCAGACTTCGGACACCGGCTACATCTTGGCGGGGACAACCTCGTCCTTCGGCGCCGGCTCAGATGATTTCTGGCTGGTAAAAACCAATGCCAGTGGCAATCCCCTTTGGAGCCGGACCTTCGGAGGCGGTCAGCAAGACCGATGCTATAGCGTTCAGCAGACTCCCGACGGCGGCTACATTCTGGCAGGGGAGACCTATTCTTTTGGCGCTGGCTCGGATGACTTCTGGCTCGTCAAGACGGACGAGAACGGCGACAGCCTTTGGAGCAGCACCTTCGGAGGAAGCGGCGATGAATGCTGCCACTCTATTCAGCAGACGCTGGATGGAGGGTACATCCTTGCCGGACACACCTATTCCTTTGCCGTTGGATTGGCAGATTTCTGGCTGGTGAAAACGGACGAGGACGGAGACAGCCTCTGGAGCCGCAGCTTCGGAAGGAACGATACGGACTATTGCTTTTCGGTTAAGCAGACCTGGGACGGTGACTACTACATATTGGCAGGATTCACGAGCTCTCTCGGCGCCGGTGGACACGATTTCTGGCTGGTGAAAACGAATAGCAATGGGGACAGTCTTTGGAGTCGAACCTTCGGTGGAGCTCAGGATGAAGACTGTTTCTCGGCTCTGGAGACTTGGGACGGTTACATTCTCGCCGGACGCACCTCATCCTTCGGGGCAGGCATCAGCGATTTCTGGCTACTGAAAACCGATTTGGATGGCATCTTGCAATGGAACCGAACTTATGGTGGCAGCAACAACGAGGTTTGCTTTTCCGCTTGGCCAACTATGGACGGTGGCTGTGCTATGGCAGGATCCGCTTCGTCTTTTGGCATGGGCAACGATGACTTCTATCTGGTGAGAACAGATATGGACGGCAACTTACTGTATAGCCGGACCTTTGGAGGAGGAGGTTTCGAGAGATGCCGCGGCGTTGCTCAAACTTTGGATGGCGGATACATTCTGGCAGGCTACACGACATCCTTTGGAGCAGGTGCGACCGATGACTGGCTCGTGAAAACAGGATTGCCGAGACCGTATAATTTGACCGTGTATTTGGGCGAATCTCGCGCAAATCCCATCCTGCGCTGGATCATGCCTGAAGGTGGCTGCGTTATCATCTGCGGCACAACATTCATGGGAGAAATCGGCCCACCACCCGCGCCCGAATGGGAGGCCCTTGCCAGTCCCTGCACTCCCGCCGGTCCTATCCAATGGACGGATCCCGACGGCATTGTACCTTACAAGCGCTACTGCCTCGTCATGAGTCACCCGGATGCTCTATCCTCAGCCGCGCGTCGCCTTGCCCGTCCATAGTTGACTACCGAATTGGAGTCAGGAAATATCGGCATGCCGACCATCCGAGTAACCGTCAAGCGAGACGGAAAACCTGTCCGCGACCACAGAGTGTCCTTGGGATGTAAGGGTATTCTATCCGGGGGTGTGTATGGTCCCAAATATACGGATTCCCGAGGCATTGCTGAGTTCGATGTCGAGTATGGTCAAGGTGGAGAGGTATATGTAGATGGGCGTGAATGTGGACGATGGGGCTCCTACACTGCAAGGAGCGTAACTGTGAGTCTCTAAGGGTGTTTTCACCCACCACCACTCGAACGAACAACTTTGAGGACGGGTCTGCGGGATCGCTGGCCTGTCTTCTCTTGAGCCAAGTTCCGTTGTCGCTCTTTTCCTTCCAGCGGCTGGCCGGTTTACCGAAACAGGCGGTCCGGCTGTGCCTGTTCGTTCTGATGGATCGACTTTTCTTTCGTTATTTTAATTACTTAAACATTCTTTCACAAGGAGTTAACAAAGAGAGGCATGGCAGGACGCTCGCAGCTCATGGCCAACCACCGGGCTCGGGCCACTGGGATTCTTAATTTGTTGTAATATAAAGCATAACGAGTTGTGGTCGGCATGGGGTATTCTCAAGATTTTCAAAATATTGTCTTGACATCGGAAGGATTTTTTATTATATTATACTGTGCGTTCTGGGTAGAGAGATATGCCGGCAGGACTCCATTATGGTCTTGGAGCACCAACCGGTTTTTTATTTGTTTCGCATCTACTTAGGTGAACGCACACTGACTTACGAGCGGGACGGTTTTTCACACTTGTCCTCTATTTGTGGTTTGCTATTCGCTGGGCGCCATCCGCGGTTTTGTGATACAGATTCAACAATCTTAGTACGCGCTCGCGCCCATGATTTGGCAATATGCCTTGAACACACCTTCGTTGACTTGAGGGGAAGTTAGAATCCAAGAATGGAACGGGAGCAAAGATGGTACACACAGCAGTACATTCAGCCCGAGCGATTTCCAAGTCAAGGCGTGGGGTGAGGGGAACTAAGCGACGAGCGTCCTCAACCATCACGAGAGCTGGCAAGGTTCATCGAGCTGCGAAATCTCGGCAAGTTGCCGCCAAAAGCCGGCAAGTCGCAAAAGCGTCCTTGAAGAAGTTAAGGCAGCGCCGAGTTGGCAGGCCTCTCGCGAAAGGAAGTGGGAGGACGGTGAAGCCATCGGCACTGAAAAAGAAAGCTGGCACACGGACACAAAGGGCGGCCGCACTCTCCCTGGCTACAAGGAAGCTGGCTCAAGCGAAAAAAATACATAATGTTGTGAAAAGAGGGCGACCACGGGTTTCCACGACGAGGGCGGAGAAAATCACCGCACGCGGCCGAGCTTTGCGCCGGCGTGCCGCGCCACGCCTCTTCCGGTGTGCTGCTTGCGGCAACCATGTGCCGTGGGTGTCGGTGGACAGCCGTTGTTTTCCTTGCCTAAAAAGAGGCTTGGCGGCCAGAAAGCAGGAAGAGGAATTGGCTTTGGGGGCGTTTGACATTGAAGAGGATTTTGTTGCGGTCGTTAGGTGAGTGTAAATAATAGAACTCTGGGATCCTCGGCTCGGGAACGGGTCGAGGATTTCTGTTTTGTGAGGCGAAAATTTTTGAAAAAGTGCTTGACTTTTGATTTTTGTTTTTTTATATTGTTTAATTTTCGCAGAACAGCCGCCGATGCTATGTCCCCCCTCGTCGATCTTGCACCGGAAAGCGACGACTCGATTGCAAAAGTGGCTATCGCAACCGATTGTAATAGAAAGATTTGACATTCACCTGCGGCTCAAATGCCGTAAACCAATCTAATGGAGAGTACCATGAAGCGTTTAGTCCCCCTCGCCATGTTGCTGGCTGTTGTTGCCATGTTGGTCGTGGCATGCGCCACACCGGAACAGCGGGCACAGAAGCTGTTTGACCAGGGCAAGTACGAAGAAGTCCTGGCGAAATTCCCCAACCTTCCTATCGCCCAGAACGCCAAGGCCAAAGTGGCCGAGAAGATGATCGAGGAAGGCAAGTATCAGGAAGTATTGGACAACTACAGCGATACCCCATCGGCTGATGTCGCCAAGGCGAAGCTTGCCGAGAAGCTCTTGGGCGAAGGCAAGTACGATGAGTGCGTTCAGAAGTATCCGGGCACTCCTGCGGCCAAGCAGGCCGAGAACATGATCGCCGAGAAACTCTACAACGACAAGAACTATGATCTCCTTCTCCAGAAGTATGGCAACACGCCTGCCGGCATGAAGTACAAGAACGAGAAGGGCACAGAAGAATATAACAAGGCGAAGAAGATGAAGAAGGCCGACAAAGAGAAGGCCCTTCGTGAAATCATCCAGAAGTACGGCGGAACCGAAGCCGCGAAGCTTGCTCAGGAAGACCTGGCCAAGATGACGAGGCCGGCCGCCGGCGCCAAGGCGCCCGCTCCTGTCAAGAAGCAGTAAGCAACCTTTTTTGAAAACGAGAGAATCCCAGCTTGGGTCCCCCGGCTGGGATTTCTCTTTCTTGCGGCGAGAGGTCGCGAGTAGCGCGCTGATTGTCAGAAGCGGACCGCGATTCAAGGGGCTCAAGCCCCTTGTTAGCTCAGTTGTCAACAAGGGGTTTCAACCCCTTGCGCAATGACCTCATACCAGCTTGCTTTCGGGAACGACTATGTTTTCGTCAATACCCGGGACCGATTCTGCCTCGCGTATACACCCTCACCGCTCCACTCTGCGGCACTGATGTTGGCACATCCACATCTAACACAAACGGATAATCCGGCGCACCCGTGTCCACATACGGATGCATCCCACCGTAAATGCCAATGTCAGCGCGGGTGGAATCGAGGTCGAATTGAACTGGATTGCCCGCATCGCGGAGAACTGAACCTTCGGAAAGATGATAGTCGTTGGCCCGAGGATCTCAGTAAGAGGTCAGGCTGACAAAATCGGCGGTGCTGCACACGATATTGTCCGTGCCCGGAGGCGCCGCGCCGTTGGCAGCACAGTAGGAGAGCGCCACTGCGCCGAGATTGCCCCAATTGGGCGCGGTGCTGGAGTGCAGAAATGCGCTGTTCTCAAGGAAGCCACTGCAGTTGGTGACATTCAGAACAAGGGTGGTACTCGAGGATGTCAGTACACCATGCTCGGCTTGGATCACCCCTGAGCCATTGACAGTGTTGATGGCCTCATCCTGCGCCGCGATGACGCATGATTGCAGAGTCAGGCTCCACCCGCTCCGGCTGCTCCAAATGCCGCGGCCGTTGCCCATCGCCGCTTTGATTGCGCATTGGATGAACTGCACGGAACACTGATTCCTAGGGAAATGCCGGCAGCATAACTGGACACGTTGGTATTCTCCATCAAGCACCTCAAAACAAACACTCCCCTCGCGCCGCTGCGGATCCGCAAAACGGCGGCGCCAGAATCAATGGTGCCATGGAAAACACTGGCGACAATCCACAGCCCTTGGAGCTCTGTGCTGTCGGCTGCGTCGGTGACGGTG